>CADCUR010000273.1 GCA_902805935.1 uncultured Pyrinomonadaceae bacterium | reverse complement strand
CAAGATTCGCGATAAAAAGCCGATTCTGAAAAACATTTACCTGTCATTTTTTTACGGCGCGAAGATTGGCGTTCACGGATTGAACGGTTCGGGGAAATCATCTTTGCTGAGAATCATCGCCGGTCAGGATAAAGACATCAACGGCGAAGTCGTTTTTTCGCAAGGCTATTCAATCGGGTTTCTCGAACAAGAGCCGAAACTCGACGAATCGAAAACCGTCCGCGCGACGGTGGAAGAAGCCGTGCAGGAAACGGTAAATCTGCTTCAGGAGTTTGACGAAATCAATCTGAAATTCGGCGAAGAGATGACTGACGACGAGATGGCGGAACTGCTCGAACGGCAGGGCGAAGTGCAGGAAAAACTCGACGCGGCGGATGCCTGGGATTTGGATTCTCGGTTAGAGATGGCGATGGACGCGCTGCGCTGTCCGCCGCCCGACACGCCGGTTAAGAATTTGAGCGGCGGCGAAAAACGTCGCGTCGCGCTGTGCCGACTGCTTTTGCAAAAGCCCGACATTTTATTACTGGACGAACCGACGAATCATCTCGACGCGGAAACCGTCGGCTGGCTCGAACAGCATTTGCAGAAATACGAAGGCACGGTCATCGCCGTCACGCACGACCGTTATTTTCTCGATAACGTCGCGGGCTGGATTTTGGAATTAGACCGCGGCGAAGGCATTCCGTGGAAAGGAAATTATTCGTCGTGGCTTGAGCAAAAACAAAATCGTTTGAAGGGCGAAGAAAAAACCGAAGACAAGCGGCGGAAAACTTTGGAGCGCGAACTCGAATGGATTCGGATGTCGCCGAAAGGTCGGCACGCCAAATCGAAGGCGCGAATTACGCAATACGAAACGCTCGCGTCACAGGAATCGGAAAAACGCTCGGAAGATTTGGAGATTTACATTCCCGTCGGCGAACGCCTCGGCGATATTGTCGTCGAAGCGCATTCGGTGGCGAAAGGTTACGACGATAAACTGCTGTTTGAAAATCTCGAATTCAGTTTGCCGCGCGGCGGAATCGTCGGCGTCATCGGCGCGAACGGCGCGGGCAAAACGACTTTGTTTCGTCTGATTACCAAACAGGAAATGCCGGACGCGGGCGATTTCCGAGTTGGCGAAAACGTCAAACTCGGCTACGTTGACCAATCGCGCGACAGCTTAAATGCCGACAAAACAATCTGGGAAGAAATCTCCGACGGTTTGGATTTGGTGCAGTTGGGCAAACGCGAAGTCAATTCCCGCGCCTACGTTTCGCGGTTTAATTTTTCGGGAACAGACCAGCAAAAAAGGGTCGGACAACTTTCTGGCGGCGAGCGCAACCGCGTTCATCTGGCGAAAATGCTCAAGACCGGCGCTAATGTTTTACTGCTCGACGAACCGACGAACGATTTGGACGTGAACACGATGCGCGCGCTCGAAGAAGCCTTAGAAAATTTCGCGGGTTGCGCTGTCGTCGTCAGCCACGACCGCTGGTTTCTGGACAGAATTGCCACGCACATTCTGGCGTTTGAAGGCGACTCGAAAGTCGAATTTTTCGACGGCAATTATTCTGAATACGAAGCCGACAAAAAACGACGTTTGGGCGTTGATGCCGACCAGCCGCACCGAATTAAGTATCGCAGTTTAACTAGAGCTTGAAACTGTGAAGCTAATGTGACTATGACGAAACAGGTTTTTCAAATAATTCTAATTATAATTGCTTTCGGAGCAGGCAATATAATTTACAATGAATCAAAGGCAGACAATAGTTATTCGCCTTTGATTCATTGTATGCGTCAAAAACCCAAATAAACAAAAAAATCTGCCGCTAATTGCGTTAATCTGGTAGCTTCATTTTTCGGCTTAAACGGTTATTAAAATTCAATCCGAATTAATGTCTCGATGAACAATTTGCAGCGACAATTTATCCGCGCTCTCGAAAGCAACGAGAAAGATTTTGGACTTTCACTGTCGGCGGAAAAGATTTTCAATCTTACAAAGTATTATGAACTCGTCCAAAAACATAATGACCTGCTGCATCTCGTCGCGCCGTCGCCGCCCGAAATTTTCGCCGTGCGTCACGTTTTAGAATCTATTTTCGCGGAAAAGTTTCTGCCGAAAAATGCTCGATTCGCCGACATCGGCACGGGCGCCGGATTGCCCGCCGTGCCGTGTTTGATTGCGCGCAAAGATACACACGGATTTTTGATTGAATCTAAACTGAAAAAAGCGAGTTTTCTGCGTGAGGTTTTGACCGAATGTAAGTTGGAAAACCGCGCCGAAATTCTCAATCGGCAGTTCGAAGAACTCGAACTGCCCGACGTTGATTTTGTCACTTGCCGCGCTCTCGACAAATTCGCCGAAAAACTTCCCCGAATTCTGAAATGGTCGAAAAGTTGCGGACTGCTTTTTTTCGGCGGCGACAATCTCGGCGAAAACTTGGAAAAACTCGGCGCAAAGTTCGAGCGAAAATTGATTCCGCAATCGGAACAACGCTTTCTTTTCGTCGCCGAAAATTGACTTTTACTTTTTGATTTTGTGTTTCATTTGTAATACAATGTCTTAAATGAAACACGCAGCTAACAGAACGAAACCAACGATCAAAGCGAAAGCGAAAACACTTAACCAAGTTGAGACGGTCAAGAAAATCAAGCCAGCGGCTAAACAATCGTTTAGTAAAACTGCTCTAAAACCTCGCTCGCTAAAGCCTCTTCAAAAAGCCAAAGCCGCCGCTAAAACTGCGCCGAAAGATTTGCCGCGCGCGGCGAAACCGACGGCGAAACAAATCGTCCCGAAACTTTCGGCGAAAACATCAAACACGCTGCAAGTTCTTTCCGTCCGAAAAGCCAAGCCAGCCGCCGAACAACCCGCGCAGCCGAAAGCAAAGAAGGTCGAGCTGAAAACCGCCGTCAAAACAAATAAGGTTTCGATCAAAAAAGTAAAGCCAGTCGCCTCAATCAAAAAAGTAGGGGCAATTGCCAAAACGGTAAAAAAACTCGCTGCGCCGAAAAAAGCGAAACTTAAAATCGCTCCGGCGAAACCAAAAGTTTCTCTTAAAACGTCCGCCAAAAGTCTAGTTAAACCGGCGAAATCACAACCGTCCAAACTCGCCGTTCAAAAAACAAAACAGCGACCATCGAAAGTTGAAATCACAGCTTCGGCGGCGAAAATAAAATCCGCTCGTCAAAAATCGAAGCCGGTTGTCGCAGCGAAGAAACTTAAAAATACCGGAAAAACGAAACCGATTGCTGCGGCGCGCCCCGTCGAGCAAAAAAAGATTGCGCCGATTGCACCGACGAAACCGGCTAATCTTCAATCGAAAAAAATTCAACGCGCTGTTCCGGCGAAAAAAACCGCCAGAAAAGCGGAGGAACACAAAGAAGCAGAGAAAATTAAATTGCTTGCCGCCGCTAAGAAAGTCGTCAGGCGAACGCAAAAATTGAAGCCAGCCATTTCCGCCGCGACGTTCGGAAAACCAAACCGGAAGACTAAAAAAGTTGTTCCGGTCGAAAAATCCGCGGCTTTGACGAATGCGATTGAAGCGAGACAGGCGCCCGCGCCAAAACCGAAAAACCGAAAAGCCAGACCGATTAGCTCGGCGGTCTTTCGCGGCAAAAAAGAGCGATACGATTTTAAGGTTTTCGAGTTGAGCGAAAAATTCGAGCCGATTCCGGCGGTTTATATTATCTCGAAACGCAAAACGGACAGAAATAAACGCGGGCATCACGCGCTGATCTGCATCGGCGAAACCGCTTCTATCTCCGACGAATTGAAACGGCACCGGAGAGGAAAATGCGTCAAAAAACACGAGGCGAACGTCGTCAGCATTTTGCCGGAAGCCGACGAGAAAATGCGCCTTAAAATCGAAACCGATTTGAAAGCCGCGCACGCTGTCGTCTGCAATCTCGACTGAGTTTTATCCAATACGGCTCGTTCTGCTAAGATAAATCAACGATGCAACAGCAACCTAAGAACAACGAATATGCTGAATTCTACGCCAACTACGTCTCGCTGGTTGAAGAAACCGACGTTGTTTCGGCTTTGCAAAATCAACCGGACGAATTGAAAAATCTGCTCGCCGCATTGCCGGAAGAAAAAGCGAATTTCCGGTATGCGGAAGGCAAATGGAGCGTTAAAGAATTGCTCGGACACATTATTGACGGCGAACGGGTTTTTTCCTATCGCGCTTTGCGAATCTCGCGTGGCGACAAGACGCCGTTGGCGAGTTTTGAGGAAAACAGTTACGTCGCGGACAGCAATTTCAGCGGTTCCGATTTTACCGATTTAATCGAAGAATTCTCCACGCTTCGCCGCGCGAACGTGTTGCTTTTCAAAAATCTAACTGAAGAAATGTGGGTTCGGAGCGGGACGGCGAGCGAAGCGACAGTTTCCGTTCGGGCGCTCGCCTACATTATGGTCGGTCACGTTCGTCATCACCAGAACATTTTGCGGGAAAGATATTTAATTTGAAATGAAGTTCGACGCAATCATTATCGGCGCGGGCGCCGCCGGACTTTTCTGCGCGATGGAAGCCGGACGACGCGGGCGCAAAGTTTTAGTTTTAGAACACAACGCCCAGGTCGGACGCAAAATTATCATCTCCGGCGGCGGTCGCTGCAACTTCACCAACCGCGAAGTCCGGGCGGAAAACTTCGTTTCAAAGAATCCGCACTTTTGTAAATCCGCTTTAGCCAGATATACGTCGCAAGATTTTATCGAACTCGTCAAAAAACACCGCATCGAATTTTACGAAAAAAAACTCGGACAGCTTTTCTGCCGCGAGAGTTCCCGTCAAATCGTCGAGATGCTTTTAGCGGAATGTCGGCAATCAGGCGTTGAAATCCGAACGAGCTGTGCGGTCAAAAGCGTGTCTAAAAACGATTCGTTCGAAATCGAAACCAGTCAAGGAAATTTCGCCGCCGAAAGTTTGGTCGTAGCGACCGGCGGGCTGTCGTTTCCGAAAGTTGGCGCGACGGATTTCGGTTATCGCATTGCTCGACAATTCGATTTGAAAATCGTCGAAACAAATCCCGCGCTCGTGCCTCTCGTGGCGGCGAACTCCGCCTCGTCGTTCAAAAAACTCGCGGGCGTTTCGCTTGACGCGAGCGTTTCTTTCGGCAAGCAATCGTTTCGTGAAAACATCTTGTTCACTCATCGCGGGCTTTCGGGTCCCGCCATTTTGCAAATCTCGAATTACTGGCAGAAAAATAAAACCGTTTCGATTGATTTATCGCCGTCGGCAGACGTTTCGGAATTGTTGGAGAATAATTGTGAAAACCGTCAGAATCTCGATAATTTTCTGAGCCGCATTTTGCCGAACCGCTTCGCCGAAATTTTCACCGCCGAGCAGTTTTCAAACAAACCCGTCAACCAATTCGCCAAAACCGAGCGCGAGCAAATTGCCTCGAAGTTAAACGATTGGCAAATCGAATTCAGCGGAACGGAAGGCTACGATAAGGCGGAAGTAACCTTGGGCGGCATTTCGACCGACGAGCTTTCATCGCAAACGATGGAAACGAAGCGCGTGAAAAATCTTTATTTTATCGGCGAAGTCATGGACGTTACCGGCTGGCTCGGCGGTTATAATTTTCAATGGGCTTGGTCGTCGGGTTTTGCCGCCGGACAAGTTGTTTAAGAAACCCAAAGATTCACTTTACTTATAACGAAAAGCAGAAATATCCATATCGTATTTTTCCTTCACGTAATCTTCCTGCGCCGCGTTCAGGTTTTTCAGATTCGCAAGACGGCGTTCGGCTTTTTTGATATGCGTTTTGGTTCGTTCTGCCATTTGCTTTATCAGATTTCTGCCTTCGAGCATTTCCGCCTGAACTTTTTCGCGCAAGATGAAAAGCTCGGAAAGTTCGGCGACGAGTCGTTCTTCGCGCAATTCTTTCAGACGATTTTTGATTTGGTAAATCTGGCGAATCGCGCGGACAAATTGGTCGCCGGTAGAATCGCCTGTAATCAAATCTGGCGAATCGCGGAAATCTTCCACTAATTTGTTCAAACGATTCTGGTCGCCCGCCGAATACGCTTCATTGAGTTGCGCCATCAAATCGTGACGTTTTTCTTTTTCCTTGCGGTCGAGAGCCAAATCGGGATGAATGATTTTTGCTAAGTTGTGATAAGCCTTTTTTGCCTCGGCGGTCGGCTGATATTTGAACGAACAATTTTCGGCGTTTTCGGCGTTGGCGGCTGATTCTTCGGCGCGTCGTCTGAGTTCTTCGGCGCGTTTTTTTATTTCCTCGTCGTCCGGCACGAGTTTGACTTCTTCTTCGGCAATCTGCGCTTCGATTTCGTCTAAATCGGCGTAAAGCCGCCCGACTTCCATCGTGTAATTCGCCTCGAACCGTTCGAGTTCGGCGCGCAGTTCGGTCATCGCCGCTTCCCGAAACGCGAGTTTGTCTTTTATGCGTTCCAAAACTTTGCGCTTTTTATTTAATTCGATTTCTTCGGGCGAACTTACATTCATATTTCAAAATTCTAAGCCGAAAGCCGCGAAGATACAAAGCATTCATTAAAAAAGCGCGGCGATTCGGATATTAAAATTGTCGCAAAGATCGCCGGTAAACGAACAATTCGTGCTAAAAAATATTAGAGATGTCCGAATAAATTGACTTGCGCCTTCCGCTCGTAATTCTCGAAATCTTATAATTCAAAAGGCTGAAAGCCGCAAGAGTCAATCCCGCGGCTTTCAGCCATTCGGATTTACCGCCAACTGTTAGCAAAATCTAAAATCTGAAGAGTTGTTACAACCGCGTCTTTCTACCATAACCCTGTTTTTTGGGTTTTTGATGACAGATGCGTAAAGTTATTCTCCTTTGCGTTTTGTTTTGTTCGTTCCTGATTCGATTGCATCGTGAAAATCAGAGCCGCCAGCAGTTCGTCTTTCGAGAGTTCTTTGATCGGCTCTCCGAAAATACTGATTTGATTGGCGCTGTCAAGAAGCTTGGCATACTCGAAAGCGCCTAAACCATTTTGCAAAGTATTCCGTGTTCTATCCATTTCATTTGCTCCTTATATCTTTCGCTTCTTCCGCCATCGGCAAAAAAAGGCTTCTAAACAGGAAGAACAACTTCAGAGACGGAAAAAGGTTGCGCAAGCACACTCAACTTTCACAACCTCTCGGCAAATCTTTCGTGTCCTTCTTCGGTAATGCCTACGAGGTTAGCTGTCGGGCTGGAAGCGAAGAAGTCTTCTTCTGATTTCTCAGATGCGCCCCGTGTTTTGCATCTGGCAAAATTTTGGTTCCCCCGTGTCGTTTTTACGAAAAACAACTTCGGCGATTTAATTTGTATTAGTTTATACAAAATAACGAAGGAAAAGGCAAGAAAATTTTACTTTTCCCAATAGGGTTTGCGTTACAATCAAAAGCGGAAAGAAACATCGAGGTTTGTAGTCTCGATGTTTCTTTCCGCTTTTGATTGTTTTTGTTTGAGAGTTCCGGCACGCGGAACTTAAAGAGGCGAGCCTTATCAGCCTTCGGCTTCGGAGAATCGGCTGATGGCGTATTCTTCGACTTCCTTGATGACCGCCAGATTCTTCGATTCGGTTTCGGTTAAACTTTCGTCCTTGAAATCAGGATTCGGCTGATACCAGCTTTGCGCTTCAAAGTATTTTTGCAGTTCCTTGTCTTTGAAAACTCTGCCGCGTTTGGCGTAAATTTCGTTTCGCAGCACGCGCAAATCTTCGACGAACAAGCCGTCAATCATCGCATTGGTAATCGGCTCGGTCGAGATTTTCTCGCGCAGCTTTGCTTCTTCGCGCTCGATAAGCCGGACGTTTTGTTCTTCAATCGGGTTAAGTTTAACTTTCGATTGGTCGCTCGCCGGTTTATACCAGTCGCGCCACTCGAACATTTGTTTGAAGCCGGGCGTGGTAAATCTGCGCCCGCGCCGCGCCCAAAATTCGTTGCGCATCATTCGCAAGTCGTTCATCGAAAGATTTTTCAAAAGTTCTTCGGTTAAGGCGACGGTTTGAAACTTGTCCATATCGCCAACCGAAACGGCGACGTTGCGGTCTTCGTTGCGTTTGGCGTTTAATTTTTCGAGATTCTTGCGCTCGAATTCATTCAAGATTGTTTGGCTGTAATTCGGATTCGCCCTGTACCAGTAGCGTTCTTCAAAATACTTTTGCAGCCACGGCTCGTCGTCGAAACGCCTGCCGTGAATCGCTTCGATTTCGGCGATCATAATGCGCCAGTCCGAGGGCGATTCGACATACAAATTATCGTCGGGAATTTCTTTGGTCTGCCACAGACGCAAATCGCCCGGCTGAACGTTTGCGTGCCGTTCGGCTTCCGCCAGACGAATCAAATCGAGATTGTCGCGCTCCATTCTGCTTAAAACCGCGTTCGTGTATTTCGGGTCGCGTTTATACCACGTTTGCGTTTCGAGAAAATCCTGAATCGAACGTTCTTTAAATTCGCGCCCGCGCTTGCCGAAAACCACTCCGCGCAGCAGCGCGAGTTCGTCAACCGCGCCGTCGCTCGACAATTTAGCGAGTTGCGCTTTAGTGATTCGCTTTTTGGCGTAATCAATTTTGTCCCAGTTTCGCTTGCCGAATTGCTGCCAGCGTCGTTTCTTTTCCGCCTCAAATTCCTTGTCCTGCGCGAAGACGTTTCCGGCGAGCGTTAAAACCAGAATCAAATAAATTATTAGTTTTCTTCTCATTTCGGATTTCTCCTTTTCTTCTAATTTCAAGCGGTTAATTTTCGATTGTTCACGCTGTCAATCTTCCACGCGCCGCCTTCTTTGATTAATTTCACCGTCAAATTGTTCGTCCAACCGTCGCGCCCCGCGTTCGGCGCGGCGAGTTTAACTCGCAACGTCGCCGTGTTTCCCTTGATAACCGCTTTGCCGGTCGTCACCTGCCACCTTTCGTCCAAATCCTGCGCGTCAATAAAATAATCCGCGCCGTATTCGCTATAGGCGGGCGAAAAATACCATCGGCTCAAACGCGCCGAAACGTGTTTTTGGAAAAACGCTTTATCGTTGCGCGGACTTTTATTGGCGACGACGCGCTTCAGATACCACTCGTAAAAACTTTTTGCCGTTTGTTCGGGCGTATCCGACGCTTTTGCGACGCCCGCGCCGACGACGCTTCCGATGAAAAATAAAAGAAGCGCGAAACCGATTAACCTGCCTCTGTTTTTCAAATTCGTAATGGCTCCTAAACTTAATTTTCGATGATTTCAAAACTCGTCGTGATTTCCGCCGTCGGTCTGACGGTGGCGGCGACGCTGCAATACTTCGTATCGGAAAGTTCAATCGCCTGCCGAAGCGCTTGTTCCGATATGCCGCGTCCCGATACGATATGGTGGACGTGAAACTTGACGAACGCTTGCGGATATTCTTCGCGCCGCTCGCCGGAAACTTCGATTTTATAATCTTTCACGTCTTGTCGTTTCTTCTCCAAAATCGAAATCACGTCGGCGGCGGTGCAAGCCGCCACCGCCACGAGCAGCATTTCCATCGGCGTCGGCGCCGCCTTTCGCGCGCCGCGCGTATCAATCGCCTGAGCGTGTCCGCTCGGCGTGGTTCCGATAAAAAATTCGTCGCCTGCATACTGCACAACAGCTTTATAAATTTGATTTGCCATTTCGATAATCGAAGCATCGGAAAATGCTTGGCGAAAGTTTAGCACAAGTTCAAAAACTCAAGCATTAAAAATTTGAGGGCGGCGACAAACCTTTTGGCATCGAAAGTGCTTCTAATTTTCGGTTGTAAAAATCAATTTGAATTCTCCCGTTCAAAGAGTTTCAAAGAGGAGACAATATGAGCAGATTTAGAAGCAGTTTTTCGGTTTATTTGCTAATCGGTTTGATGACGTTAGGCGTGGTCACGCAGACGAACGCGCAGCAGGGCGTTCGCAACGAGCGCGCCGTACGTGACGTCGTGCGGAGTTTGAATTCTAAAATTGACGATTTCAGATACACGCTCGACAACGAATTCGCCAGAAATTCCGTTTCGCGCGAAGAGGAAACGGAATTTAACGACGGCTTGCGGAATTTTGAAGCGAGCCTCAAGCAATTTGAAGACAAGTTAGAGCGGCGGCGCGAAAACACCGACGATGTGACAAACGTACTGTCGGCAGCGAAAATCATCAATGAGAGTCTCTCCGGAAAACGTTTCGGCGTCACGGTGGACCGAGATTGGACGAGCATTCGCGGTTTGCTCGAACGGCTGGCTTCCAATTACCAACTCGCTTGGAACTGGGAGAACGAAGATCAGCGCGACCCGCCGTATTACCCCAATACGACGAATACTACTTCAACACGCCCGAATTCCGCTCAAAGTTACGGTTTGACAGGAACGTATAAACTCAACCGGGCGCGAAGCGAGAACACGCGTGACATTGCCGAGAGCGCGATTCGCAACAACGGCAGCGCCGAAAACGGAAACTCGCAGCGAGGCGATTTAGAGCAAAAGCTCGAAGCGCCCGAACAGGTAATGCTTGACGTGCGCGGCTCGCAGGTATCTTTGGCTTCGTCAAACGCGCCGCAGATAACCTTCGTCGCCGACGGACGCGACCGCACGGAAAATTTGTCGAACGGTAAAACGCTGCGCGTGCGCTCGACTTTGCGCGGTCAGGAACTGACGGTCTCCTCGCTCGGCGGCGACACCGATTACACGATTACATTTGTTTCCATCGAAAATGGCAAAGCGCTGCGCGTGACGCGCCGCATTACGACCGACTACCTGCGCCAGACGGTTTTCGCCGAAAGCATTTATGAAAAAACCGATTCGACGGCGCGGCTCGAAACGAATCCAAATTACAATGACGACGATTATTCGAGCAACGACGCGTCAGGCAACGGCACGAGTTACCCGACCGTCGGACAGGGACGCACGGGCGATTTTATTGTGCCGAACGGTACGATCATCACGGCGATTTTAGAAAAAGACATTGACACGCAGGCTTCGCAGAACAACGACCGTTTTGAACTCGTCGTGCAGGCGCCGAATCAGTATCGGGGCGCGATTATCGAAGGTTATATTTCCGGCGTGAATCGTTCGGGCAAAGTTTCGGGCAGTTCAAAAGTGACGTTCAATTTCGAGCGTATCAGATTATCGAACGGACAAACTTATGAGTTCGCCGGGTTTCTGCAATCGGTCACCGACGAAAACGGCAAACAGGTGAAAGTTGATACCGAAGGCACGGCGAAAGGCGACAGCCAGACCAAAGAAACCGTCAAACGCGGCGGCATCGGCGCAGGCGTCGGCGCGATTATCGGCGCCATCGCGGGCGGCGCGAAAGGCGCGGCAATCGGCGCCATCATCGGCGGCGGCGCGGGCGCCGGCTCGGTCGTCCTGCAGGGCAAAGACGATTTGAAATTAAGAGCCGGTTCGTCCGTCACTGTGCAGGCTTCTGCACCGAATCGCTAAACACAACGCCAAACTCCGGCTAGCGAGTCATCGTCAGGACAATGGCTTTTCGCAAAAAACGAGCAATGATTTTTCACTGCTCGTTTTTTAACTTTAAAGGTTTTATATTTCTACTCGACCGTCACCGATTTTGCCAGATTGCGCGGCTGGTCAACGTCGCAGCCGCGGCGGACGGCGATGTAATATGCCAAAAGTTGCAGCGGCACGATTGAGAGAATCGGCGCCAGCAAATCCGACGTTTCGGGAATTTCGATGACGTGGTTGGAGACTTTCGCGCTCATCGTGTCGCCTTCGGTTAAGACTGACAAAATAATTCCGTCACGCGATTTGACTTCGACGATGTTTGAATGGGTCTTCTCGTAACGCAGTTCGCTTCCCGCGTTTCCTTCTTCTTTCGTGTTGATGATGACGACCGGGAGTTTTTCGTCAATCAGCGCGTTCGGTCCGTGTTTCATTTCGCCCGCCGGATAGCCTTCGGCGTGGATGTAGGAAATTTCTTTAAGCTTTAACGCGCCTTCGAGCGCGACGGGAAAATTGATGCCGCGTCCCAAATAGAGAAAATCCTGAACGCGGAAAAACTCGCGCGATAGTTCCTCGATTGTGTCGGCGTCGTTTAAGATGCGCTCGATTTTTGAAGGCAAATCGGTTAATTGCTGCGCGTGGTATTTTGCCTGTCCCTCGTTGAGCTTACCGCGCAGAGTGCCGAGATACATCGAAAAAAGATACAGCGCAATCATTTGCGTCGTGAACGCCTTGGTCGAAGCCACCGAGATTTCCGGTCCCGCGTGTGTCAGAATTGTGCCGTCGGCTTCGCGTTGAATCATCGAACCAAGCACGTTGCAGACGGCGAGAACTTTACAGCCAGCATTTCTCGCTTCGCGCATCGCGGCAATCGTATCGGCAGTCTCGCCTGATTGCGAAATGACGATCATCAAAGTATTCTCGTCGAGAACCGGATTGCGATAACGAAACTCCGAAGCGTAATCAACTTCGACCGGGACGCGGGCGAGTTCTTCGAGCATATATTTTCCGGCGAGAGCGGCGTGCCAACTCGTTCCGCAGGCGGCGATTTTTATCGAAGTGATGCCGCTGAATTCATCTTCGCCGATGTTCATCGCGTCGAGATAAACTTTGCCCGTGTCTAAGGATACGCGCCCCAAAATGCTGTCGCGCACCGCGCGCGGCTGCTCGTAAATTTCCTTGAGCAGAAAATGTTTAAAGCCGCCTTTTTCCGCCGCAATCGCGTCCCAGGTGATGCGCTGCTGTTTCGGCTCGACGATGTTGCCGTCAAAATCCGTAACTCTCACGGAATCTTTCGTCAGCACGGCGATTTCCTTTTCGCCCAAATAAAAAACGTCGCGCGTGTGCTGCAAAATCGGCGGCACGTCCGAAGCAACAAAGAATTCGCCGTCCCCTAAACCAACGACGACCGGCGCGCCTTCGCGGACGGCGACAATCGTGTCTGGTTCGTCCGCCGAGATAATTGACAGCGCGAAAATTCCGCGCAGTTCTTTGACGGCTTTCCGCACGGCATGTTCGAGATTCTCCGCGCCGTCGTTCAAATAATGACCGACGAGATGCGCGACGACTTCCGTGTCGGTTTCGGTTTTAAATTCGCTGCCCTCAGCCGCCAGCCGCTCTTTTAATTGCAAATAATTTTCGATGATGCCGTTATGCACCACGACGACTTTGCCCGATTGGTCGCGGTGCGGATGCGCGTTTTCTTCGGTCGGTCGCCCGTGCGTCGCCCAGCGCGTATGCCCGATGCCGTAATTTCCGTCAAGCGGATTGAGGCGAATGCACTCTTCGAGATTACGAAGTTTGCCTTCGGCGCGGCGCATCTCCAGATGTTTCGCGTCGTCCACGACGGCTATCCCAGCCGAATCGTAACCGCGATATTCCAATTTTCTTAAGCCGTCAATGATGAGCGGCACGACTTGTTTGTTTCCGACGTATCCGACAATTCCACACATAATTTTTTAATATAATGTCTAAGCAGTTTTTAATACGGCTTCTAAATAGAATGGTAAACTTGATGCACAATGATTAAAATTGATTCTTCGTTCGACGCCTAAAGCGTGAATTCGCGCAATTCGTCCGCGTATTTTGAAAGTGCCTTGAAATTCGCGTCGAAATCAAACGGCGCGTCGGCATAAACGAGATTAATTCGGTCCGAATCGGTTTTCCCGTCCACGGATAGATACAAGCCTTTGATGTTTTTGATTACGGTCGCGCCGCCAAAAGTTTGCAGAAATTCATTCTCGAAAGTTTTCTGCAATCGGCGGTTAGCGGGCTTCGGTTTGTCCGGCAGGTAAACTTCAATTCTGGCTTTTTTTGATAGAGGCAATGGATTTCTCCTTATCTTTGCGCCGCGAAACTTTTCATTCTTTTCAACTATTCTTCGGCGGATGAAGATTGCTTTTGGGATTTTTTCGCGTCCTTTTTCATAAAAAATTTAACCGGCGTTCGACTCCGATTTTTTATTTTCGCCATCCGCATCCTTCAAATTCTTCTTAACGCGCGCGGGCGCACCGACGACCAAAGAATCGGGCGGAACGTCTTTTGTTACCACCGAGCCTGCGCCTGTCACCGAACCGCTGCCGACGCGGACGGGCGCAACGAGCATCGTGCTTGACCCGATTTTTACGTTGTCTTCGATAATCGTTGCTTGTTTATTCACGCCGTCGTAATTGCAGGTAATCGTTCCCGCGCCGATGTTCGTTTTTTCGCCGATTGTAGCATCGCCGAGGTAAGTTAGATGACTGGCTTTCGACCCGCGACCTAGAATAGTTTTTTTGAGTTCGACGAAGTTTCCGACTTTCGCCGATTCTTCCAATTTCGCTTTGCCGCGCAAATGAGCCATCGGTCCGATGGCGCAGCGGTCGGAAATCTCCGAATCAATAACCACGCAGTTATCCAAAATCTCGACGCCGCGCCCGATGCGCGAATTGGTGATGCGCGTTCCCTGGCGAATCGTGCAGCCGTCGCCGACGACGCTCGCACCCTCAATCGAGACATTTGGATAAATTATCGTGTCGCGCCCGATGCTCGCCTGTCCGCTGACGTATGTGTTTTTCGGGTCAATAAAGGTTACGCCGTAATCGAGCATCATTTTTGAAATCGTGCGGCGACAGACGATGCGTTCCAAATCGGCGAGTTCGGCGCGGTTGTTGATGCCGGAAACTTCGCGCGCGTCCGTGTGTTGGTAGAGCGAGACGTCCTCGCCTGCTTCGCGCAAGAGGGCGGGAACGTCCGTTAAATAATACTCACCCTGTACGTTGTCGTTTTGAACGCTGCTTAGTGCGGCGAAAAGTTTCCGCGTATTAAAGCAGTAAATTCCCGAATTAATTTCGTTGATTTGTCTTTCCTCTTCCGAAGCGTCCTTTTGTTCGACAATGCGGCTGAAAAAGCCCGCTCCGTCGCGCACTATGCGCCCGTAGCCGACGGGATCGTCAACTTTGACCGTGAGAATCGTGCAAGCCGCGCCTTTACCGCGATGATTGTGGTGCTGCTGAACGAGCGCGGCTAGAGTTTCGTGACGAATCATCGGCACGTCGCCGGACAGAACAAGCAAGGTGGAATCTTCGGTTTCGAGAAATTCGCGCGCCGAATTAACGGCGTGTCCCGTGCCGAGCTGTTCTTTTTGCCAGACAAACGCGGCGTATTCTTCGTTTAATTCTTCCAGCACCGCCGCTTTGACATCTTCGCCCTGATGCCCGATGACGACGTAAATTTTCCTCGGCGCGAGCGCCGTCGCCGTCAGGCAAACGTGATTGATTAACGGGCGACCGTCGAGTTTGTGCAAAACTTTCGCTAGGTTCGAGCGCATCCTTGTGCCTAAACCCGCAGCTAAAATCAAAACGTCGAGCGTCTTTTGTTCGCCGGAGAAGTTATCCATAAAATAATCTACGCCGCAGAGAACACAGGTAAAAACCTGAGAGCAAAAAATAAAACTAAAAAATCAATGCGGGAAACTACCTGAAATTTTTAAGATTTTCCCGACGTGTTCTGTGTGTTCTCTATGGCTCACCAAAACTTCCTTCTGCGCTTGAGCCGCGCAAAGAAGAACGACTTGCGCCAGTTTCTCAGGATGATGACGCACCTTCTGGTTGCCGTCCAATAGATTACCATAAATGATTTGCGCGCCTTCAACCGTCTCTGGCGAAATCGAATCGGAAAGCCCGATTTGTGTCGCGCCTTCGCCCCGGTAACGCCGCATTTGTTCTTCGGTAACCGGATGATTGTTGACGACGACGTAATCGAAATTTATTTGCGCCGCGTATTCCCGAAAAATTTCCAGATGCCGACGGGCGGAAAAGCCGTCGGTCTCACCCGGCTGCGTCATTAAATTGCTGATGAAAATTTTGACCGCCGGCGATTCGGCAATCGCCCGCGCCACGCCGTCAACCAGAATCGGCGGCAGCAGACTCGTAAACAGCGAGCCGGGTCCGACGGTAATCACGTCCGCCCGGCTTATCGCGTGGAGAGTTTCGGGCAACGGCTGACAGTTTTCCGGTTCAAGGCGCAGGCGCCTTATCGAATTTCCGACTTTTGAAATGTTCGTCTCGCCGCGCACAACCGAGCCGTTGGTGAGTTCCGCCGCCAGCCGAACGTCCGCTACCGTCGCCGGGTAAATATGCCCTTTGCTTGCCAGAACCTCAGACGAAAGCCGCACGGCTTCGGCAAAGTCGCCCGTAATTTCCGAGAGCGCAGCGAGAAAAATATTGCCGAAGCTGTGCCCGCCCAAATCGCCGCCCCCGCGAAAACGGTGTTGGAAAAGTTTCGATAAAAGATGCGAATCTTCCGAAAGCGCGACCATACAATTGCGAATGTCGCCCGGCGGCGGCATCTGTAGTTCGTCTCTTAATCTGCCGGAACTTCCGCCGTCGTCCGAGACGGCGACAATCGCCGCGAGGTTCTCCAGCCAGACCGGTTCGGTTTCGTCCGCCGCGACGAATCTTTTCAGTCCCGACAGCAAGGTGGAGAGTCCGTTGCCGCCGCCGATGGCGACGAAGTTTAGACCGAATGAGTTTTTTGAAAATAAATGGTTCTTCATTTGTCTTTTGTGAAAGCGTCGAAAACAAAAAAGAGATTTGGAGTTAAAATTCGCCGACAATTCGCATACATTTCAGACTTAGAGTTATTGTTAATCGTTCGGCAAGCCCAGCCGTCCCGGGTGAATTTTAGCACTTTTATTTTTCGGCAAGCAATAAAATCTGGAAAAAGTCCCAATCGCGGCAAATGTTTTTGATCGACACAACGCTAATCGCAAGGCGCCCCGACTGAGATGCTTAACTAAAGAATTGCCGCTCGCGTCCGAATTGTATAGAAGGGCGAATGACGAATTTTTTCCACTTTTTTCGTGCGCCCGTCAGCGACGGCATTTAAACAAAAAAATACTTGAAGCCAACGCGCGCGATGTGTTACTTTAAATCTAGTGTAGGTCGCCGAATTTGCCCGCACCGCGCCGCAAAAAGTTTTACAAAACAAATATTTGAAAAACTCGCCAAACTTCTTACCTCTAGTAATCAAATAACCGAGAGAGAAAAATCAAAATGGCAGAAACGCCCGTTGTTATCCACGAACACCAGTTCTTAAAGTTAAAATCCGTTTTGGCGCGAACCTGTGCCGAGTGCGCCGCCCGCGTCGTTCTGCTGGTTGACCGCGACGGTCATCCGCTCGCCTTTCACGGCGACATCGCTGGACTGGACACGACTTCGTTTTCCAGCCTCGCGGCGGGCAATGTCGCCGCGACGACGAGTATGGCGAAGCTCATCGGCGAAGACGTTTTTCCGGCGGTCGTTCACGAAGGCGAGCGCGAAAGCATTTTTATCAACGTCATCGGCAGAAGTTTGCTGGTCGTGGTTTTCGACGAGCGTTCGACCATCAGTTTGGTTAAACTCAGAACCAAAAAAGCGAGTTTTGAAGTCGGCGCGCTATTAGACGAAGTGGCGCGCGATTCCGAGCTGCAGCGACAGAGCGAAAATTCATTTTTCGCCGAAATTACCGACGACGACATTGACAGTTTGTTTAGCTAATTTTGGATTTTAGATTTTGGATTTTGGATTTCATCTGTTATCAAATTAAAGGAATAAAGATTACTTTTTAGAATAATCGAAAATCCAAAATCCAAAATAATCTTATGACATTTATCAACTACGCTTCCCGCGAAATTAACTGCAAGATTGTTTATTATGGACCCGGACTCTGCGGTAAGACGACTAATCTGCAGCACATTTACGATTCGACCGCGCCGCAAGCCAAAGGCAAACTGATTTCTCTAGCGACGGAAACCGACCGCACGCTTTTTTTCGATTTTATGCCGCTCGAACTCGGCACTGTAAGAGGCTTTAAAACCAGATTTCATCTATACACAGTTCCGGGTCAGGTTTATTACGACGCTTCGCGCAAACTGATTTTAAAGGGCGTGGACGGCGTGGTTTTCGTGGCTGATTCGCAAGAGGAGCGAATGGACGCGAACATCGAATCGCTTTATAACCTGGAAGAAAATCTGCAAACGCAGGGTTACAACTTAATGGATATTCCTTACGTTTTGCAATTAAACAAACGCGATCTGCCGAACGTCGTTCCGCCTGACGAACTCGCCGCCGAATTGCTGCGTAAGGGCGAGCCGGTTTTTGAGGCGACCGCTTCGCAGGGCGTCGGCGTATTTGACACTCTCAAAGCCGTCGCCAAACAGGTCTTGACCGAACTCAGAAAAGGCTAGAAAAATTTGATTATATAAAAGACCGAAAAATTTGAGTATAAAGATAAAAGCGCGCGAGGTGTCAGAGCATCTCGCGCGCTTTTATCTTTATACTGTAATCGCTCGGCGCGAGATTATGCAGAGCGCGGGATGTAGCTGCCATGCGGACAAGTTTCGGGAAAATCCAGAAGTTCGTCAATGCGCCGCTCGAATTCTTCGGAGATGTGATGTTCGAGCCGTTCGGCTTCGTCGTGAACCGAGTGCGAATCGTATTTTAAAACTTCCGTTAGAAACAATTCGAGCAGGCGATGACGACGGACGACTTTGAGGGCGGCGGCGCGTCCTTTTTCCGTCAATCGAACGCCGTAATAAGGAACGTGCGCGACGAGCGATTGGCGTTCCATCTGTTTGAGCATTTTGGAAACGGCGGGCGGCGAAACCTGCAGCATCGAAGCCAGATCGTTCGTTCCCGCTTCGGCTTTTCCCGCCGCCTCGCGTTCGGACAAACTCCAAATCGCTTTCAGGTAATCTTCCTTTGAGACGGTTAGTTTTTTCTTTACTTCAACCATTGATTAGAGAATACTGAGTCGGTCAAATTAAGCCGGTTAAACGAGCGACACTCGCCGTCAGAAAACACACGGCAATTCCTAATACGACCGGCAAAAGAGTGGCGACGGTCGTCCACTTGAAACTTTTCGTTTCCTGCCAAATCGTCCAAATCGTCGTGCTGCACGGATTGTGCAAAAGGCTAAACAGCATCAAATTGACGCCCGTCAAAATCGTCCAGCCGCCGACTTCGGTTAGCACTTGCCGAATCTGCAAATCGTCGTCAAGTCCGCTCATTACGCCTGTTTGCGCTAAACCGGATTTCGCCATATTCAGCGTCAACATCAAAATCGTCGGGACGACAATTTCATTCGCCGGAATCGCCACGATATACGCGACCAAAATCACGCCGTTCAAACCGAGCAGCAAACCGAACGGATTGAGAAAAGAAACCAGATGCGCGGCGACGCTCGCCTCGCCGATGTTGACGTTGCTCATTAGCCAAATCACCGCGCCCGCCGGAGCCGCCATCAGCACGGCGCGTTTTAGGACGATGAACGTGCGGTCAATAATAGATTTATAAAGCGTCTGCCAGATTTGCGGCGGGCGATACGGCGGAAGTTCGAGACTGAAGCTCGACGCTTCGCCTTTAAGCCACGTCTTCGACAGAAACGCCGAAACCAGCAGCGTGAAAATCACGCCGAGAATCGCAATGGCAACGACGCTCGTCGCCGCAATCAAACTCGCCAGCGCGGGCGGCGCGGTCGAGCCGATGAAAATCGCGCCGATTAAAATCAAAGTTCCCCAGCGCCCGTTACAAATCGCAAAATTGTTTGTGATAATCGCAATCAGACGCTCTCTCGGGCTGTCAATAATGCGCGTCGAAACCACGCCCGCCGCGTTGCAGCCGTAACCCATCATCATCGTCAGGGCTTGTTTGCCGTGCGCCCCGGCGCGTTTGAAAAGCCGGTCGAGATTAAACGCGACGCGCGGCAGGTAACCCAAATCTTCCAAAAGAGTAAACAGTGGAAAGAAAATCGCCATCGGCGGCAGCATCACGCTGACGACCCACGCCGTCGCCAGATAAACGCCGTCAATCAAAAATCCCGACAACCACCACGGCGCGTTCAAGGAACTGGCAAAATCGTGAAGCAGATTATAAACCGTGCCTTGCAAAAGTTCGCCGAGCATCGCCGACGGAATGTTCGCGCCCGCAATCGTCAGCCAGAAAACCACCGTCAGCAGCAAAATCATCAGTGGAAAACCGAACCAGCGGCTAGTGACGATGCGGTCGAAAAATTGCCCGAAATTTTTATTGCTCGAATGTTCGCCGGACGAGACGGCACGGGCGGCGATTTGTCCGGCATCATTGTAAATCGCTTCGGTTAATTTATCGTGCAGATTATCTCCCATCTCGCGGCGAAAGCGAGCGGCGGCATCTAAAATTGCAGTCGGATTATTTGTCATTTCAAATTCAAATGTCGCCGCTAACAAACGACGTTTTGCCAGTCTGATGCCAGTGTTCCTTTACCTCGCCTCGGATTCGACGAGCGATGGGAAAGCGCCGGCTTCTTTGACTTTTCCGAGTGTTCGCGTTTCGACGGCGTTGATGATGTTTTCGTCGCCTTCGAGCAGACGAAGCGCGACCCAGCGCGCGTTCGGCAAATCATCAAACTCGCCGCGAAGCTGTTCGGCGAGCGTCTCGATTGCCGTTTCCAACTTCTGGTCAATATATTTAATGCGGTGAGGGCGTGCCGAAAACTGTCCGCTCGCCACCATTTCAATCGCACCTAATAATTCCTTAACGCCCGCGCCGCGCCGCGCTGCCATCGGCACGACCGGAACGCCCAAATCACGCGCGAGCGCCCGCTCGTCAACGGTTAAATCGTTTCGCTCGGCTTCGTCAATTAAATTCAAGGCGACGACGGCGCGGTCGGTAATTTCCAAAACCTGCAAAACCAGATTGAGATTTCTCTCAAGCCGCGTCGCGTCGGCGACGACGACCGTCACGTCCGGCTGACCGAACAGAACGAAATCGCGGGCGATTTCCTCGTCAACGCTCGTCGAAAGCAGCGAATACGTGCCGGGCAAATCCACGAGTTTATATTTTTTCCCGTTCAGCGTAAACGCCCCTTCAGCCCTTGTGACGGTTTTGCCCGCCCAGTTTCCGACGTGCTGATGAAGTCCGGTCAGTTGATTGAAAATCGTGCTTTTTCCGGTGTTCGGATTTCCGGCGAGCGCGACCGTGTAATCCCAATTCCGAATTTTGAGACCGAGTTTAGTAAGCTGCGCCGTGTGATGACACGACGAAGCGCAACTGCCGCATTGATTGAGCGTTTCCGCGTGTGCCGACATTTTCTTTTACTCCTTTACATCAATCAACTGCGCTTGTTCGCGCCGGAGCGCAATGACCGCGCTGCGAACGCGATAAGCAATCGGGTCGCCGAGCGGACTCGGCATCACGTTTTCGATTGGCGTTCCCGGCGTAATTCCCAAATCATACAAACGGCGACGTTCGGTTGATTGATTGCGAATGCCCGTTACCACTGCAGTGCGCCCGATTTTCAGCTTATCTAAAGTCATTCTAATTTTTTCCTTGTCGCGCCGAATCATAAAACTATCTACGGTTTTAATTCTAGCACAATTTTTAACTTGGGTTAAGTTTTAATCGAAAAAATTTGCAAGCAAATCTCACTGATAATTTTTTCGATTCGCTTGCGAGAGATATTTATCAATTATTTTTTAATAAACAAAATGGCGATAGCTAATACTTCTTTTTTATTAGGA
>CADCUR010000272.1 GCA_902805935.1 uncultured Pyrinomonadaceae bacterium | reverse complement strand
GGTATTGGGGAGGGCCGCATAAGCAAAAAACAACACACTACGAGGAGAAAAATAAATCCGGAGATCCACGTCCAAATAATTGAGCCAAAACCGTTACCGTAACCTAAAATAAAAACCCATATCGAGGTGCTCAGAAGATATACCAAGTAAAGCTCCTTAAAGTTTGCCAAATCTTCCTTCATCTCAGATGATGCGGGAAGAATTTGCGCGGGAGCAAGTAAATTTTTCGTAACGACCGGCAGATCTTGTGCTAAATCCGGCGGTTTAATCTCATCAATCAAATTGCCGAGCGTGTATAAATCATATTCTCCGTTTACGTCAAAATTACCCGTGTATTTCGCCGGAAAAAACAGCACGCCCGTTTGACCTTCGAGCTTGCACCAGGGACATTGCTTGAGCGTTTGTAAATAGTGATGTCCCGAATTTTCCAGGCATTGATTTAAGTTTTGCTCTAATTCTTCGAGCGCGGAAACCCATTCTCGCGCTGCTGGCCGGTTTTCGATTTCGAGAAATGCGCGTTCAAATAATGCTGCTACTTTGGCTGAAACTGCCGTGAGCGGCAGCGTTCCCGGCGGCTGTTTCATTTGCCGCCCGCTCGCGCCGTCGCCGTATGCAAACTGCTGGTTTTGAATTGAACTTTCGAGCGTGTTTTCGCCTGCACCCTGATAAGTGCCGGAAAACGGATGCCGACCCATAAACAGCAGTTGGAAAATTATCACCGCTAATCCGAAGCCATCGTGATTATCGGTTCTGGTGATTCCGCGCAAACTGTGGTTTTGCAGTTCCGGCGGCGTGTGCGTAGACACACCGACTTCGCACAAATAACTTTTGCCGAGAGCGTTTAAATGATAACTATCGCAATCAATAAGACGAACTGTAGCGTCGCGTCCAATCACGACGTTGCCGTGATTGACATCGCCCACGGCATGACCGTTTGAATGAATAACGGAAAAAGCTCTGGCTATGTTTGCTGATGCGTGAATCAGAAAACGCCAGTCGGCAGCCGGGAAAAGCTTGCGTCGGCTTTGCGGATTGTAAAGCTCGTGAATGGCCTTTCCAGAATTAATCCCTGGCATTAAAAACCCGACCACATTGCCGCCGGGTTTATCGCGCAAAAC
>CADCUR010000271.1 GCA_902805935.1 uncultured Pyrinomonadaceae bacterium | reverse complement strand
GTTGCAACACACGATAAAGTTTACCTTTTATAAGGTAAAAAGTGGGAAAGTTAAAAAGAAAAGGAGAAAAAATATGAAAAACATACTGCACCCGTTATCCAGATTCCTGGTCGCGCTGATTTTTTTATTATCAGGAGTTGGAAAATTGTTTGGGTTTTCCGATACCGCTCAAATGATGGCGGGCGCGGGTTTTCCCGCTCCGTCCGTTTTTCTTGTCGGCGCGATTGGCATTGAAATAATCGGCGGAATGCTTCTGCTCGTCGGTTACAAAACCGGTTACGCCGCCGTTGCCCTTGTTGTTTTCCTGATTCCGGCAACGATTATTTTCCACGCTTCCGGCATTACTGATCCGGTTCACGGGCAGGAGCAGATGATAAATGCGCTCAAAAACCTGGCGATTTTGGGAGCATTAATTAAGTTTGCGGCGGACGGCGCAGGGAAGTTTGCGGTTGATAATTTCGCCGCGAAAGAAAATCTTTTGCCGCAAACCGAACAAGTTCCAATCTAAAGCCGGTAAATTCCGGTGGAGACAACTTTTTACAAATCAAAGACAAAACAAGTGAGAATCGCTTTCGCCCCGTTGCCTAAAATTATATTTGTCAAACGATTTGTAATGTTACAGGGCGAAAATTCGCAGGCGGAAAGCGGCTGGATTTTATGTCGAAGGCAATGACAAATTTTTACAATAACAACGCCGATAATTCGGAGACAGGAGAAACAAAACAATGAACATTTTACATATTGACAGCAGCCCGCGCGGAGCAACTTCGCATTCACGCAAAATGACGGCGGAACTTGTCGCCTCGCTCGAACAAACGCACTCGAACGCTGGCGTAACTTACCGCGATTTAGGACACCAACCGCCGCCGTTCGTTACCGAAGATTGGCAAAACGGCGCATACACGCCCGAAGAGCAAAGAACGCCCGCGCAATCTGCGGCGTTGGAATATTCGGATGCGGCGATTGCCGAACTGCTGGCGGCGGACATCGTGGTCATCGGCGCGCCGATGTATAACCTGACGGTTTCCGCCGACTTGAAAGCGTGGCTCGACCAGATTATTCGTATCAACAAAACATTCACGGCTGATTACAAAGGCTTGGCGGAGGGCAAAAAAGCATTCGTCGTGACAGCGAGCGGCGGCGGCGGTTACGGCGCGGGCGAGCCGATGGAAAAGATAAATTTTCAAGACCCGTATTTGAGAACGGCGTTTGGTTTTATCGGCATCACCGACGTTGAATTTATCCACGTCAACAACACGGCGAAAGGCGACGAAGCGGTGAGCGAATCGGTCGCGGGCGCGCGGGCGTTGATTCACACGGCGACATTATCGTCTGTCGTTTAAAAAATGGATTTCACTTTCTTTCCACAGCTTTTGAAGGAGGAACAGGTCAAATGAATCGAATCAAAATTATCAAACGAGCAAATCTGCAATCGCCGCCCGAAATACGCGAAACGGAAGCGGAGAAAGTTAATCCAGCGGTTAACAAACGTCGAGCGGTAAAAGCTATCGGAAATTGGATTGACGAATGGCGCGCTTCAAAACCGAAAGACGCGCGGAGAGCTTTCGCCGATTTATTCGGCTCTCATTCTTCGGCGACCGGCTAACTTGTCCGCTCTGGAACCGATTCCGGTTCGAGGAAAATCACCGGCTTGAATTTGAAAGAGGTGGAGTTTTGAAAGTGTGGCGAAGACAATGAGAAATACTAATTACGAAAACACAAGCGAAAAAACTTTGCAGCGGCTCGCCGCCGACTCATCCTCCGCGCTGTTTGATTCTTACGCGATGGGACGCGCCATTAGGCTCGCCGCTCGCGGGAGCGGACAAGTTTCCGAAAACAGTCCGCTCGTCGGCTGCCTAATAGTTTGCGAGAACGGCGACATCGTAGGCGAAGGTTTTTACGGGGCGGACGATTTAAAACACGCCGAAGCGATTGCGCTAGAAATGGCTGGCAGCAAAGCGCAGAATTCGACCGTTTATGTAACTTTAGAGCCGCACGCGCATTTCTCGCGCACCAAACCCTGCACGGACGCTCTTGTTAAAGCCGGAGTGCGGCGCGTCGTCGCGGCGATGATTGACCCGAACCCGCTGGTTGACGGCAAGGGAATCGAAATTCTGCGAATGAACGGCATTCTCGCGGAAGTCGGTTTGCTCGAACAATCAGCGCGTGCGTTAAATCGCTCTTATATCGAACAATTCACACGCGCGGAACAAAACGAAAAAATAGCATTGCCCAAATTTCTCGAAATCAGCTTGGCAAACTGAACGAGCAGTTGGAAGTAAAAGCCGATCGTGTTTGGCGGTCCTTCACAAACATAAATACAGTTCGCAAGTTAGGAATTGGTGCTAAAGAATATGAATAAAAATGAAAATGAAACGATTCTGCCGACATAATTTATCTCGCACGGCGGTGGTCCATGGTATTGCAAAAGCCGCTTTACACGCATTTGGAAAAATCGCTTCAGGCGATGCCCGGTGATGTCGGGACGATTCCGAAAGCGATTCTCGTCATCTCCGGTCATTGGGAAGAGCCTGATTTTGCGGTGATGACGAGTCCTCAGCCTTCGATGATTTATGACTATTCGGGATTTCCCGAACATACTTATCGAGTGAAATACGACGCGCCCGGCTCGCCGGAAGTTGCCGCCCGAGTTTTGGAATTAGCGAGCCGATTGACGAACCCGTTGCGGCGCACGGACCATTCGTGATGAACACGCAGGAAGAAATAGTACAGGCATTTGAAGATTTTCAAACGGGAAAATTCGGAAGTTTAGCAGATTAAAAAATACCGATGATTGAGATTGTAATTCCCTTTAGAAGCCGCAGTATCGGCGTGATGGATGTCCGGCGCGTTCTGCCGTTTCCCAAACGGCGGTCAGTCGGACCGTTCGTTTTTGTTGATGATTTCGGTCCCGTCGAAATCGTTCGTGACCGCTCGCTCGATGTGCTGCCGCATCCGCATATCGGGCTGGCGACCGTGACTTATCTTTTGAGCGGCAAGATGACGCACCGCGACAGTTTGGGAACGCGACAGATTATTGAGCCGAATGAGGTCAACTGGATGAGTGCCGGACGCGGAATCGTGCATTCGGAAAGAGTTTCGGACGCGCCCGTCAAAGCCGGAGAAAAGCTCGTCGGATTGCAGACGTGGGTGGCTTTGCCGGAAAACGCGGAAGAATCCGCGCCGACTTTCGCCCATCATAAATCGGATGATTTACCCGTCGTCGAAGCGGACGGCGCGCAGGTCAAGATAATTCTGGGCGAAGCGTTCGGGAAAAAATCGCGGGTCGAAACTTTATCGAATCCGCTTTACGTCGAATGCCGTATGGCGGATAAAAAACGCGTTCAAATTCCCGCTCAAATCGAAGAACGAAGCGTTTATATTTTAAGCGGCGCTTTGTTGATTGACGGCAAACGATTTGAAGCGGGAACGATGGTTGTCTTTCTGGAAAACGTGGAAGTTTGGGTCGAAGCCCTTGGCGCGACGGTTTGTATGATTATCGGCGGCGACCGTTTGGAAAAACCGCGTTATATGTGGTGGAACTTCGTCTCGACATCGCGCGAACGCATCGAGCGGGCGAAGGAAGATTGGCGGGCGCAAAACTTCGGCGCCATTCCCGGCGATGCGGAAGAATTCGTGCCGCTTCCCGACGATAATAATCCGAAACCCGTTCCGCAGCCTTTGTAACGCCCGCAAACTTTATGTATAAAAAGTTGGGCTGCGCCGCTCCGCGATTTGTCGTTACCTTAAATAAAATTTGGCGCGAATCTGATAAATGTTCAATGAAATCAACAAAAACATAAAATCTGCTGCCGCGCAATCGTCGCTCGTTCTCGAAAGAAAATTTTTATGAAAGCTGAAACCCTTGTGCCGTCAGACGGCGACGATTTAACCGGCGCGGACGCCTCCTTAAGCGGTCAATACACGATTCTATTCGCGCTGTGGCTGCTGGTTTTTTCGGCGAGCAGCCAGTTGATGATTGTTGTGGCGATGCTGCCGAAAATCGGCGAACAGCTTTCCATTTCAACCGCTCGGCAAGGTTTCCTCGTCAGTTCCTACGCCGTGATGGTCGGCGTGTTCGCGCTCGTCGCGGGACCGGTGTCGGATAAATTCGGGCGCCGGCGAATGCTGCTTGTCGGGTCGGGATTGATGACGGCGGCACTCGCTTTGCACGCCGTCCCCGGCGGTTACGCAATGCTGCTCACGGCTCGCACATTTGCCGGTGTCGCTGGCGGCGCATTGAGCGGCGCGGCGGTCGCTTACATCGGCGATTACTTTCCATACGAGCGGCGCGGGTGGGCAAACGGCTGGGTGATGTCCGGCATCGCCGCCGGGCAAATCGCGGGCGTGCCTTTGGGCGCATTGCTCGCCGAGCAGTTCGGTTTTCGCACGCCATTTTTAATTTTCGCAGTAACGATGGGCGCGACCTTTCTGCTCGTCCTTAAATACGTCACGCAACCCGATGTGAAATTGAATGACCGGAAATTAACCGTCGCCGGCGCTATTAAAGAGTATTTTTCACTGCTCAAACAAAATGATATTCTGGTGGCGGCAGCGGTTTTCTCTCTTTTGTTTTTCAGTATGGCGCTTTATATCACGTATCTTCCGGCGTGGCTGACCGAATACCGGCAGGCGACGCCGAACCGCATCGCCGCGCTTTTTTTCGCCGGAGGATTAGCGAGCGTTATAACGGGTCCGATTGTCGGCAAATTGTCGGACACTTTGGGCAGAAAACCGCTTATTTTAGCGTCGAGTCTGGGATTGGTAATTTTGATGGGCGGCGCGACGTATTTTATTCGTGAGTTTTGGCTGGCGTTTCCGGTTTTCTTTTTCAGTTCGGTGCTGCTCGCCGCCCGAATGTCGCCGTTTCAGGCGCTGCTCTCCGCACTTGTGCCGAGCGAGCGGCGCGGGGCGTTGATGAGTTTAACGGTCGCGCTCGGACAAATCGGCTTTGCCGCAGGCGCAGGCATCTCCGGTATAATTTACGCGCAAATGGATTACCGGAGCAGCACGCTCATTGGTGCAGCCATTGCGCTGATTGTCGCCTTTATCATTTGGCGACAACTGCCGGAACCTAAAAATTTAACGTGAATTCTTGGAATGAAACGATTGATTCAAGCGGATGAGAGCGAGCATCAAGCGACACGACTGAAACGAGGAGTAAAGTAAAATTTATAAACAAGAAAAAATCTTTTCACGTCGCCGAATGTTAGAGATGGCGATTGGCTTAGGCGGCTTTGACTTTGCCTTTAGCGGAACAACCAGCTCGGTTTTCGCGCAGGAGAACTCTAAAAAGCCAAAGAATACGCTTGAACAAAAAATCAGAAAACTTGATGCTGCCTAAGTCGAAGCAATTCTGCGAAAAGATTTTCAGGCGTTGGACGAGCTTTGCGCGAAGGGTTTTACCGTCAATAATCTGCGCGGCAACATAAGCCGAGAAAACGTCGTAGTGGGGAGCGAAACACTCGACCTGAATGAAAATTCTCCGCAGGCGGGACAAATTGTCCGGCGCCGCTACACAAACATTTGGATGAAGAGAAATGGAAGCGCGCGAAAAGTGAGAGAAATGAAAAACGATTCGATGGCGGACGGCACAATTGAAAAAGAATGGACGGAGATAATCGAAAAGCATCGCGCGGCAACTACCGCAAAGCCAAAAGTAGAAATGTTAGCTCTGAGGCAGGCAAGGCGATGGGCAATTTCTGAAACGCGGAATTTGCGTGAATATTTAACAATAAAAGGAGAAGAATCTTATGGATAATGAAAATGGAACGGCAATGCCGCAGCTTCCGCCCGAAGCGGTTTTGCCGCAGATGGTATTGGGCGGATTGATGCAGAAAAGCGTTTGGACGGCGGCAAAATTGGGCGTCGCCGACTTGCTCGCGGAGAAGCCGCGAACCGCCGAAGAGCTTGCCGCCGCAACCGATACGCACGCTCCGTCTTTGTATCGCGTCCTGCGGTTTCTGGCGATGGCGGGCGTTTTTGTGGAAAACTCCGACGGGAAATTTGAATTAACGCCGATTGCCGAGCTTCTCCGCAGCGACGCGGTGAACTCGATGTGCGATTACGCGATTATGATGGGCGAGGATTGGATTTGGCAGGCTTACGGCGAGTTGATGTACAGTGTCAAAACCGGCGGAGTCGCGCACGAAAAGGTTCAGGGAATGAGTTCTTTCGAGTTTTTCGCGCAAAACGAAGAAGTCGGCAAAATTTTCAACCGCGCGATGACGAATCTGTCTCTGCTATCGGCGCCCGCGATTGTCGAGGCTTATGATTTTTCAGGCATCGGCAAACTGGTTGACATCGCCGGCGGTCACGGATTGCTACTTGCCGCAATTTTGAAAGCGAACCCGCATTTGCAGGGAGTCTTGTTCGATTTGCCTTTTGTCATCGAAGGCGCGAGCGAATTGCTCGAAAGCGAAGGCGTGGCAGCGCGAACCGAGAAAGTTTCCGGAGACTTTTTCGAGTCAGTTCCGGCAGGCGCGGACGCTTATCTGATGAAGCACATTATTCACGATTGGAACGACGAGCAAAGCGTAAAAATCCTCGAAAACATTCGCCGGGCGATGAACGACGACGCCAAAGTGCTGATTGCTGAAATGGTCGTCCCCCGCGGCAACGAGCCGAGTCCGGCAAAAGCTCTCGACCTCGTAATGCTCACTATCGAAGGCGGCAAAGAGCGCACAGAAAAAGAGTATCGAGAATTGCTCGAAGCCGCAGGTCTGCGTTTGACCCGCGTTATTCCGACGCGCTCGCCTTACAACATTGTCGAAGCCGTTAAAAGTTAAATTATACCGGCGGAGACAAAAGCAAGGCGACGCCAAACTAGATGGTAATACACAAAATAATCAGTGGTTAGAAGTATTCATATCATCCAATAATATCCGGTATTTGAAAATCAATACAACAACTAGTCCTTCATGGGTTTTTTGGCGTGGAGTTCAAATTTTCAAATAAATTATTTGCGCACATAGGCAGAATTTCCTAATGAACAGGAAGCTAATGATGTTTTTAATCACACTTGTAAACTTAGGCTGTTTCAGTAAATTTATTCACTTTGGGTTAATACCCCGTCAGCTTGCTGCGGCTTTATAATGTGTGAATGAGCAAGTTCGTTCACAAAAACCACAACGTTTCGGTTTTGATGTATCACATTGTGTGCCCGGCAAAATATCGTCGAACGGTATTTTCAGAAGCCGTTGATGCGGCACTGAAAAAGATTTGTGCTGAAATTGAAAAACGCTATGAAATAACATTTTTGGAAATCGGCACGGACGATGACCACGTTCACTTTTTCGTGCAGTCAGTTCCTATGTATAGCCCGAAACAACTGGTGCAAATTATCAAAAGTCTGACGGCACGAGAAATTTTCAAGCGTTGCCCGGAAGTGAAAAAACACTTGTGGGGCGGCAAATTCTGGACTGACGGCTACTTTGTCAGCACGGTCGGCGCACACGCCAACGAACAAATGATTAAGAATTATGTTCAACAACAAGGCAAGGTGGAAGAAAACGGTCAACTATGCCTGTTTTAATACCCCGTCAGCTTGCTGCGGGGTTTTTTATTGGTAATTGATGTTTCACAAATTTACCCGAAACCGATTTTTCACAAAATTTAATTCGTCTGCCATAATGAATAAACAGTTAAATTATGCTTTATAAAAATTACTCTCGCCCGCTTTTCGCGTTTTTTCTGTTCGTCGTTTACGCCTTTTCGATTTCGGCGCAAACTGCCAAACAAAATTTCAATCGCGCCAGAACTTTCGATGTTCAGCATTATACGATTCGCGTCAGCTTCGACCGTTCGAGCAAAACCGTTTTCGGCGACACGACGGTTCAATTGAAGCCTTTGGAAAACGGATTTAATCGAATCGAACTCGACGCGGCGAATATACAATTCGATTCGGTCAAACTCGAATCGAGTAATAAAGACATCGCTTTCAAGACGGCAGACGATAAAATTTATTTGACGCTCGATAAATCGTATTCGCCGACCGAGACGATTTCCGTTCGTTTCAAGTATTCCGCCCGACCGCGCAAAGGCGTTTATTTCGTCGAAGCGCGAACCGAAGACGGGCGAGTCGTTCGTCCGGCGCAAATCTGGACGCAGGGCGAGCCGGAAGAAGCGCGTTATTGGTTTCCGTCGTATGATTTCCCGGACGACAAAGCGACCAGCGAACAATACATTACAGTTCCGAGAGGCGAAATCGCCATCGGCAACGGCGAGCCGCTTGAAACGATTGAAAACGCTGACGGAACGCTAACGTTTCATTACAAAATGTGGGTTCCGCATTCGACTTATCTGACATCGTTCGTCGTCGGAAACTATGTCAAAGTCAGCGATTCTTATAAAAACGTCCCGCTCGCGTTTTATATGTATCCGGGCAGCGAAGCGGTGGCGCGCTCCGCATACGGCAAAACCAAAGATATGATGCGCGTGTTTGAAGAACTCACTCGCGTCAATTATCCGTATAACAAATATGACCAAACCGTCGTCGCCAATTTCACTTTCGGCGGAATGGAAAACATCACCGCGACGACGATGGCAGACACGGAAATTTTTCTGAACGCGCCGAATGATATCGAAGATTTGGTTTCGCATGAACTGGCGCATTCGTGGTTTGGAAATATGGTAACGTGCCGAAACTGGGCGGAATTGTGGCTCAACGAAGGCTTCGCTACTTATATGGAAGCCGCTTACCGCGAAAAAATGTATGGGCGCGAAGATTATTTACGGAAAATACGCGAAGATGCGAGGCAATTTATGGTTGACGATGCCGTTAATAAAAATCGGCACGGGCTTTTTAATCAATTGGCGCGTCCCGACGATTCTATTTTCGACGTGACGACTTATCAAAAAGGCGGCGCGGTCATTCACACTTTGCGCGAAACCGTCGGCGCGGAAATTTTTTGGAAAGCCGTCAACATTTATTTAACCCGTCACAAATTCCAAAACGTCGAAACCACGAATTTGCAGCGGGCGATGGAAGAAGCGTCGAAAATGGATTTGGATTGGTTTTTCCGGCAATGGGTTTACGGCGGCGGCTACCCGAAAATCAATGTCGAGAAAAATTACAATTCGCAAACTAAGCGATTAGAGTTAATCATTAAGCAAACGCAGGAGGCGAACAAATTAACGCCCGAAGCGTTCGTTTTGCCGATGGAAGTCGAAATTACAACGGCGAGCGGTGTGAAGACTGAAAAATTGAACATCAAAAAGCGCGAGGAAACATTTTCGGTAAAGCTGGACGAAGAGCCGACGAAAATCATTTTCGACAAAGATGAAAAAATCTCGCTTAAATTAGTCAAGATCGAATCCTAATTGGGAAATCAATCGCCTAAACAAAAAAGTTCCGCGCCGTTTGACGCGGAACTTTCTCTTTGAGAAGACTGGATGTCTTAGTTTGATTTGTTGAAAAAAATCAAAGGCACGAAGCACACACAAAATCGCACCTGTTACGGCAGTAATTTCCCATGACTTCTTCACCCACCTACGAGGTTAGCTGTCGGGCTAGGGAAGAAGAAGTGTCCCTGCGGCTTCTTTAGCAAACCGCTTCGCCCCGTGTCACACAAAACGCTTTGTGTAACTTTGGTTCCCCCGTGTAACTTCCCTTACGGGAAATTACTTCGGCGATAAGTTTTCAACATTCAATAATATATCATCGGAATTTCGATTTCGCAAGAATTATTTTAAATTTTTTATCTCGGCGGAAACAGTTGATAAAGCATTAGATAAACGATGACGCCGGTTGCCGAAACGTAGAGCCAAATCGGATAAGCGTATCTGACAATGCTTCGGTGACGGGCGAATTGATTGGTGACGGCGTAAAACATCGCCCGCAAAACGAGCGGCAAAACGACCAGAGAAAATCCGATGTGCGTTATCAAGAAGAAAAAATAAACGTAGCGAACCGCGCCTTCGCCGTTAAATTTGTTCGACGGATTCGAGACGTGATAAATGACGTAACAAATCAAAAACAAACCGCCTAAAGCAAAGGCGGCGGTCATCGCAATCCGGTGGTAATCAATTTGCCTGCGCTTGATAAAAATCAATCCGGCGATTAAAACCAAAGTCGTCAAAGTGTTAATCGTGCCGATAACGTGCGACAAATTTTTCGTCCAATCGCCTAAGTTAAATTTATTCGGAAAGGCGAGCATCACGGCGACGGCAACCGGGACGGCAATCGAAATTGTGTTGATTAAAAGTTTTGATTTTGCCTCGGATTCGAGCGCCGCCGTCGCCATAATTTATTTCCAGAAGCCGAGCAGTAAAAACAAAACGAGCCACAGTCCGTCCATAAAATGCCAATACCAGGCGACGGCGTTCGAGACTTGTTGACGTTTGGTTAATTCTTCGCTTGACTGGGTTTTTTCCCACGTCCGCAAAACGATGAAGCCGAGAACGGCGATGCCGCCGATGACGTGAACGGCGTGGACGGCGGTTAAAATGTAGAAAAATCCGGCGTATGGATTGCTTTGCACGTAAACGCCGCGCCGGACGAGTTCAAACCACGCGAGCAGTTGCGAGGCGATAAACATTCCGCCGAAGACCGTCGTCGCCAAAAACCACGTTTTCGCTTTTTCCTGATTGCCGGCATTGAGCGCGCCCTGCGCGATTTTATAAGTAACGCTGCTCGCCAAAATCAAAACGGTGCTGACCCAAACGGCTTTCGGCAAATTAAACGGCTGCCATTCCATCACGCCGTTTGTTGAAATGACGATATACGCGCTGATCAAACCGCCGAAGGTCATCAGCACGACGAGCAGCAGAAACCACATTAAAATGCGGAATTTGTTTGACGGATGCGGCTCGGCTTCTTCGATGTAATCGTGTTTGCGCGAATCGTTGTCGCCGCCGTCATTTCCGCCGCCTCCACCGCCGCCACCGCGATTTTTGTTGCCGCCGTTTGAACCCAGACCGCTGCTCAAACTCGCGCGGCGTTTGCCCTTTTTTTCTTCGACGGTTGTTTCGAGTGTTCCGACTTTCATAGATTTAAATTCAGATTTCAAATTTAAGATTTAGAAAAGTTATTCATACCGAATCTTAAATTTTCAATCATAAATCTTGAGTATTATTTGTGATTAAAAACCATTAACGCGAAAATCAGCGGCAAATAAAGCACGGAAACGAGCAATAATTTTCTCGCCTGCTCGACCGTCTTCGCGCGGGCGGTTTGGATGCTCACTGCCAAAAACCACAAACCCAAAAGACTTGCGCCGACTAAATAAATCAATCCGGCGAAGCCGAGAAAAAACGGCGCGAGACTGACGGGCAAAAGTATCACGGTAAAAATAACGATTTGCCTAGCTGTAATTTTTCCTTCGGGTTCGATGACCGGCAGCATCAAAATCCCCGCCTTCGCATACTGCTCTCGATACATCCAGGCGATTGCCAAAAAATGCGGAAACTGCCACAAAAAAAGCAGCGCGAATAAAGCCCACGCGCCGAGTGAAATTTCATCAGCCGAAGCCGTCCAACCCATCAGCGGCGGCATCGCGCCGGGAATCGCGCCGATGGCGGTCGAAGCCGAAGTTCTGGTTTTCAAAGGCGTATAAAGCAAAACGTAGCCGACAATCACGATTAAACCGAGAATCGCCGTCAAACCATTAACCAAAAACGCGAGATAGATTTCCGCAACCAAACAAAGCGAAATTCCGAACGCTAAGGCTTCCGCCGTGGACAATTTCTGGGTCGGCAAAGGGCGCTGTGCGGTGCGCTCCATAAGCGCGTCGGTTCTGCGTTCCCAAACCTGATTGAGCGTCGCCACGCCGAAGGCGAGCAGCGCGATGCCGATCATCGAATTGATGAAAAGCATCGCGTCAAAATTTTTTGACGCGCCAAGATAAAAACCCGCCGCCGAAGTCAAAACCAGCATCAACGCGATGCGCGGTTTGGTCAGTTCGAGATAAGCGAAAAGTTTTTCGCGCAAACCGACGGCTTTTGTTTCCTCAATTGTCGTAATTACTTCCATTGATTTTTGGATGAACTTAAACTTCTATTCAGGATAACTTGGAAAAACCGAATTTCAAAATCCGCCCGTCCTAAATAAATCTTCTATTTCTTAACAGCCGAACTAATTTTGTGCGGGATGACAAATAAACAGGGCTAAGTTATCATTTTTATTGAACTATTAAACGATGTCAGTCGCCGAAGAGACAATCAAAAAACAAGCCGCCGAAAGATCGCCGGCAAAAACCGCGTCGCTGCTCGACCGCGCCTTAAATTTTTTAAGCTCGGTGCGTTTCGGCGTGGTTCTGCTGTGCATACTCGTTGCGCTGTCGCTAATCGGAATGCTGATTATACAGCAGAACGTCAACGGTTTTGACGCTTATTATGCATCGCTGACGCCTGCCGAAAAACTCGTTTACGGCTCTTTGGGATTGTTCGATATTTATCACAGCTGGTATTTTAATTTTCTGTTGCTCGTGCTTTCCCTGAACATCGTGCTGGCTTCGATTGACCGTTTTCCATCGGCTTGGTCGTATATCTCCGCGCCGAAAGTTAAGGCGACGCGCGGCTGGCTGCTCAATCAAAAACAAAGCGCCGTTTTAGAAATGTCCGGCGAGTCACCGCAGGAGATTGCCGAAAAAATCCGTCGTGTTTTCAAAGCGAACGGATTCAGCGGGCGAGTCTTCGAGAGCGAAAATCTTTCTTATGCTGCGGACGAACGAGGAAATAAAAATTACTCGGAAATCGTCAGCCGTAAAAATCTCTACGTTTTCGGCGAAAGCGGAAAATGGAATCGGCTCGGCGCATACGTCGTCCACGTTTTTCTGCTGACTTTATTTTTAGGTCACTTCGTCGCGCTGCAAACCGGATTCGATGCTGACGTGCGAATGATGCCCGGTCAGGAAACGAGCGAAATCCAGCTTATCGAAATCAATCTCGACCGGCAGGAGCGTTTCGCCGTCGCTTTGCCGTTTAAGATCACTTGCACCGACATCGAGCAAAAACTGATTGACCCGAAAGGTTCGATTGAAATAAACAACACGCTTGATTGGCGCACGCAAATTAGAATTGACGATCCCGTTTACGGCGCGACGGTCGCCGATGTAAGTCTGAATAAACCGTTTGAATATCGCGGCTATCGTTTTTTTCAGGCGAGCGCGATTACCGTCGGCAGCGCGAGAACGATGACGCTGGAGTTGACGCCGCAAAACGGCGGACAGCCGATAAGTGTGAATCTTGCTAGAAACGGCGCGGCTGATTTGCCCGACGGAACGCGCATCGAATACGAAGCGTTTTTTCCCGACTTTGTTTTGAATCAGGGAAAACCCGACACGCGCTCGGCTGATTATAAAAATCCGGCGGTTGTTTTGAACATTACTGCGCCCGGCGGCGAACGAAAAACGGCTTACGCTTTCGGCGCGAAACTGCCTGACAACGTGCCGATAGGCGCGCCAATCGCTGGTTACAAATGGCGCTTGACGGGTTTTGAAAAATCGCCGCTGGCGCACGTTCTGTCAATAAAATACGACCCGTTCAACGCGGCTTTCGTCGCGTGGTATATCGGCGGTTTCGGTTTAATCGGCGCGTTGTGTTTTGTTTTTTTCATCTCGCACAAACGCATCTGGGCTTTGATTGAAGAAAAAGGCGCGAACAGTTACGAAGTCGTTTTCGGCGGAAACACGAACAGAAGCGAGCAGGCGTTTGAAGATAAATTTAAAAATATTATTGACGGTGCGGCGAACCGTACGAATGAATCGTCTTAAAATTATGCAAGAAGTAAGAGAAATTCCGAACGAAATTTTAATCGGCAAAGACATCTCCGAAAGCCGGACAGCGGTTTGGAAAGCGTATCTGCCCGCGATTCTGGCAATCGGCGGCGCGTTTCTGATGCTCGGTTTGCGCCTCTCAATCGGCGAGACGTTTATCGCCGACGAATCGTTGATGATGCTTGCGCTCGCCAGCTACATTTTAGCCGCGCTTTTTCAACTCACGAATCTTTACGCGCCCTCAGAAATGGCGCGGCGAATCGGTTTGTGGAGCGCGGGTTTGGGCGTGTTTTTTAATTTATCGAGCTGGCTCGTGCGCTGGGTCAACACATATCATTTTGAATTGGTTCAGCTTCAGCAAAGCGGAAATACCGAAACGCCATGGATGTTTCGGTATATTCCGCTGGCGAATTTATATGATTTCAGCATTGCCTTCGCGTTCGGCGCGGGAATCACCACGCTGCTTTTGACGCATCGCAAAAACTTTCAATTTTTGAGCGCGTTCTCGCTGCCGCTGGCGGCTTTGATTTTGACGCTGGCGCGTTTTATCGGCGGCGAACACTCGAATCTGATGCCGATTCTCGATTCTTACTGGCGACCGATTCACGTCGGCGTGGCGAGTTTGAGTTATGGCGTGGCGCTGGTTTGCTTCGCCGTCGCGGTGATTTATTTATTAAAAGATCGAGCCAAACCCGAAGCTATGGCGATTTGGTCGAGCGTGTTCGCGCTCGGCGTCATCGCTTCGATCAGCAAGTTTTCGGTATTCACCGAATTCGTTTACCGCGCCGGACTTTTCGTGCCGAATCCGTCGGGCGCGAAACCGTTCTCCGCGCCGTTTCGTCTCGACATTCCATACGTCGGCGAAACGCTTGTTCTGACGGGAATTCTGCTCGTCGGAACCATCGTCGCTTTTTTATTTTACATTTATCAAAACAATGAAACGGCGAGAAAAGCCGGGCATATTTTATTAAAACTCGCTTTCGTTGCCCAGATTATCGCGATTGCGTTTCTCGTCTCCGGCATTAAATCAACCGCCGACGTTTATCCCAGGTTGCAGGCGCAGATGGCAAACAATCCGGCGCAATATCAAACGGCGGGCAGAGCCATTGCCGAACGCGAAAATCTTTCCGCCGCCGAATTCGCCGCGCTCACGCCGACGCAGCTTGAACAAGCCGGAAAACAATACCTGCAAACTTCGGGCGCGAAAATGTTTGCGAGTCTGAACACGAATCCAGTTGAACTCGCCGGTTTGATTACGGCACTGGCGGGAACATTCTTCGTAATTTTATTCGCGTTTCGCACCGACAAATTACGCGAACGGCTTCCCTCTCTAGAGTCTCTTGACGGCTTGATGTATAAAACGGCGTGTCTGGCGTTCGCGGGTTTGGCGATGCTTCTGATCACCGGCGCGATTTGGGCGAACGAATCGTGGGGCAGACCATGGGGTTTCGATTCAAAAGAAACCGGCGCGCTCATCGCGTGGCTGACCTACGCCGGATTTCTGCACACGCGCATCTCGCGCGGCTGGTCGGGCAGAAGTTCCGCCTATTTTGCCATCATCGCGTTTTTGTTCGTCATTTTCACTTATTTGGGCGTGAGTTATCTGTTGCCGGGACTGCACAGTTACGCATAATTTCATAGCCGCAAAAAGGCGCAGAAAACGCAAAATTCAATACAGTTTTTTTGTGTTTCTTGCGTTTTTTTTGCGGGAGTTGTTTTCAAATGCAAAAAAGTATTACATTCGGCATCGTCGGTTTAATCGTCGGTTTGGCAATCGGGTTTTTCGCTGCCAACAGCATCAACCGAAATTCAGCGCAAACTGTTTCGCAACCGCCGCCGAACGCGCCGACTCAAACCGCGCAAGTTCCTAACATTCTCGTCAAAGACCAACCGGCAACAAGCGGCGGAGTGATGCTGCCCGACATTTCTGCCGTAATTGATCGAGCCAACAGCGAGCCGACGAATTTCGACGCGCAAATCAAAGCGGGCGATTTGTACCAGCAAATTAAAGGTTTTGACAAAGCCGCCGCCTTTTACGAGCGGGCGCACCAATTAAAACCTGACGATTACGATTTAATCGTCAAACTCGGCAACGTTTATTTCGACGCCAAACAATTTGAAACGGCGGCTGATTGGTATGAGCGGGCGCTCAAAATAAAGCCGGGCGACAGTAACGTCAGAACCGATTTGGGCATTACATTTGTCGAGCGCGCCGCGCCCGATTTCGACCGCGCCGTCAGCGAATTTCAAACCGCTCTGAAGACGAATCCGAAACACGAACCGACGCTTTACAATCTCGGCGCGGCTTATTTCAAACGAGGAAATACGGAAGAAGCGAACAAAATTTTAGCTGAACTCGAAGCGGTCAATCCAAACAGCCAACTCGTCGGCAGACTGCGGCAGATTATAAAGTGAAAAGGTGGAAAAGTTTAAAAGGAAAAAGCCGGATTGATTTACACGCAATCGGCTTTTCAAAATTGCCGGTAAGATTATTTGCCGGCGGCTCTTATAAAAATTTTCAAAGACGTTAAAGATTAAAACGCTTCTGCACGACCTCTAAAATGCTCGGCTGATCTGCTTCACGGCTGGTAAATTCGATTTTATCGCCCGCCCCTACTTCGCCTGTTTTTTCAATCGCTAAATAAAAACCGCTGCGCCCGCTTTTAGCGAATCTTTTGATAATATCCACGCGACCGAAACGGATACCTAGTTTGAAACACGGTTGGCGCGGCTGAGTAACGATGAATTCCGCCGTTCCGATTCCAAATCGGTCGCCGACATTAACATTTTCCTCAAGCAAACCTTCCGTCGTCAAATTCTCGCCGAACACACCAAACGGCAAATCCGTCTCCGGCAATTCATTGCGCCAAAATTTGTAATGTTCCGATGGATAAACATAAACAGCTTTCGAGTAGCCGCCATGAACGCTCAAATCAGCTTGCGCGTCGCCTTCGAGATTAAATTCGCCCACTGCGACGCGCCCGCCGACAGGTTCTTTATAAATTCCCGTGGCAACTGGTTCGCCTCTGTATTCGACGAGACGCGGCAAACCGACGTTGACCGATAAAACTTTCATAAGGTTCGCGCGTTCAAATTCATTTCTTATTTTCTCCAATCGCTTTTTCGACCGCCGCAATCATTTTGTCGAACGGTTCGACGAAAAGGCGCACCGCGTCAATCAATAATTTATCGGTTGCCGCCTGCAAAGATATTCCGACTTTCTCTAAATTCGAGAGCGTTTCTTTCGCCTCTTCGACGTTTTCCGTCAAACTGTTTCGCAGTTTTCCGCGGTCGCGGAAGGCGTCCCAGGTTTGCGGCGGAATCGTGTTCACCGTGTCTTTGCCAATCAATTCTTCGACGTAAAGCACGTCGCTGTATTCCGGGTTTTTCGTTCCGGTCGAAGCCCACAAAACTCTTTGCGTCTGCGCGCCTTTTGCGCTTAATTTGTTCCAGCGTTCGCCTGAAAAAAGTTCCTCGTAGATTTGATAAGCCATCTTCGCGTTGGCAATGGCGACTTTGCCGCGCAAACTTTCAAGCAGCGATTTTTCCTCGCCATTCGCCGTTTTTAATTTTTCTTCGATTTGCGCGTCAACGAGCGAATCAATTCTCGATACGAAAAAGCTGGCGACCGAAGCGACGCCGGATAATTCCTTATTTTCAGCCGCGCGTTTTTCGAGTCCCGCGATATACGCTTCGGCGACTTGCGCGTAAGCGTCCTGCGAAAAAAGCAAGGTGACATTGATGTTGATGCCTTCTGAAATAAGTTGTTTGATCGTGTTGAAGCCGACCGCCGTCGCCGGAACTTTGACCATTAAATTCGGACGGTCAACCGCCGTCCACAAACGACGCGCTTCTTCGAGCGTTCCCGCCGCATCGTCGGCGAGCGCGGGCGAAACTTCCAAAGAAACGTAGCCGTCGCGCTTGTTCGTTCGGTCGTAAACCGGGCGCAGCGCGTCCGCCGCCGTTTGAATATCTTCAATCGCCAGTTTTTCGTAAAGCGAAACGGCGCTTAAATCTTTTTCGAGCGCGAGTTGGGCAATCGAATTTTTATAATGCTCGCTGCCGATGGCTTTCTCGAAAATCGCAGGATTTGAGGTCATTCCTTTGAGTCCGTCTTCGTCAATCAGCCGTTTCAATTCGCCGGTCGTGAACATATCGCGGCGGATGTAATCGAGCCACGGCGATTGCCCGTAGGCGGCGAGTTCTTTCAGCGGATTCGTTTGTGTTTTCGTTGTTGCGTCCATAATTTCTCCTTTTTAATCTTTCGTAAAATGCTCGTTTTAATCTTCGCTTTTTCGCTTTATTCAATCGTCATTTTCTCGACGTCGAGAATCGAATAACGCCCAATCGCTCCGTCTTTCGAGATAACGGTCAAAACGCCTCGGTCCACGCCGACTCGTAAAACTTCGCTCATCGGGCGCTCGATTCGCGTGCCGTCCTTAAATAAAACAATCAGCCGAATGTTTTCCAGAGCGGTGGGCGGAAGCGATTTAACGGATTTAGGCTTTTCGCTTTTTTTCGGCTTTTTGACCGCCATCGTTTCCGGTTCGGCAATGGTTTTTTCCGTTACTGTTTCAACTGATTTTTCTTCGTCTTTTTGGGTCGAATCCTTTTTCGTTTCAGCGGTAGTGACATCGGTTTCCGCCTGGTCCTTTTTAGGTAACTCGTCCGTAACAATAACCGTTGGCTTGGCTTCGTTTTGAGTTTCCGCCGATTTTTCCTTTTCCGCAATCAATTCTTTTTCCGCTTTCGCCGGCGGTTTTTCCGCTTCCTTCGTCTCCGCGACCATTTCGGTGACGGCAGTTTTTTCTTCGGTTCTCTGTATAATTTCCCGTTCGGTTTTTTTAGCCTCGGCGATAATTTCCTTTGGCGTCGGTTTGGGTTTGACCTCAATAATTGTCCCGACCGAATTAACGCGGACATCCGTTTGATTGTCGGATTTGACGGTCGGCGTTTCCGTTTCCTGATTTGCGGCGGCGGTGGCGATAGCGGGCGCGAAACTTCCGGCGAATTTTATGCGGTAAGTCGCCGCGTCGTCATTCGGCGAGCGTCCCTCGACGCGCAAAATAAGTTTCGCCGGTTGGCGCAGGTAAATCACGCGCCCCGTTTCGCCCTCCGAAGCGTCGGCGTAAATTGTGATTTTCGACAGCGGTCGAAGATTATCGTGGGTGAAAATATCAATATCGCCGTTCAGATTTTTCGTTACGACGTTGATAAAAACATCGCCCTGCCCGGCGTTAAACGTATAAAAATAACTGGTCAAACGCGCGTCGCCGATGTCGCGCGCCGGAATCTGTCCGCTGATTTCGTTCGAGGTAATCGGCGTCGGGTAACTTTGATTGATTGACTGGGCTTGTAAATTCGCCGAAAAAAACATCAACGCGAAAACGCAAAGAGGCAAAGTGAAAATTAAATTGTAAATTAACTGCTGTATCTTCATTTTCTTAAATTCCTTCGCGCCACCGGCGTTTCCGCGCCTTTCTCGTTAAAAAGTTAAGTCAAATCTTTACGCAAATGCACGAGCCGCGAGGTTTCCTGATAACCGAGATTCTGATGCGCCCGCAAACTCGTATCGTTACCGATTTCCGAATCCGAAGCCATCTCGGTGCAGCCTTTTCGCCGCGCCCAGTTCTCCGCCGCCGCAACCAGTTTTCTGCCGATGCCCTGTTTTCGGTATTTTTCTTCGACAAACCAGCCTTCCAAATATCCGACATGGTCGGTGTGACAATCTTCGACGAACGGGCGAATGCTGGCTTCGAGAAATCCGACGAGATTTTTGCCGTCGGTTTCAGCAACTAAAACAAGCTGCGTTTCGTGATGCTCGTAAATATCGAGCATCTCGGTTCGATGCTCGTCGTCGCTCGATTCGTCCCACAAAAGTTTCCGCAGGCGAAACCATTCGGCGGCGTCGTTTGCCGTTACCTCGTGGATTCTGTAATTTTGCTCGGTCATTAAAATGTGATTTTAGCAGTTTTGAATGAAAAAGTCCTGAGTCCCGTGTCCTGAGTCCTGAGTCAAATATATTCGACTTAGAACTTAGAATTCGGGACTCAGGACTTTTCAAAAAAACCAATCCGCCTGGTTGGGTAAACTATTCTCCGGCTTTCGCCGCCTGCGCTTTATCTTGGAGAAGTTCAAGAGCCTTTTTCAACTGCAAATCTTCCGGGTTCGGTTTCGGCGTCGGCGAAGGAACGGGCGTCGGCGTTGCCTGCGGGTTAGGCTGCTGTTTTTCCTGTTCCTGCTGGTCAATCAAATCTTCGACTTCAAGCGGTTCCGGCGTGTCGGGACGTTTGACTTCGATTGACGGTTTTACGCCCGAATCGGTGCGCTCGTTCGCCAGAAAGGGTTTGCCGCTCGGCGAAGCCCATTTCGCCGTCGTGAGCAGGAGACCGTCGCCGCCGCGCAAGGTAAACAATTGCTGCTGCGTTCCGGCGCCGAAACTTTTTTCGCCGACGACTTCGCCGCGCTGCCGATCTAAAATCGCTCCGGCGACGACTTCAGCCGCACCCGAAGTTCCCAAGTCAATCAGCGCGACGACTTTGCCGTCGAACAGATGTTTGCCCGCGTCAGCCGCGAAGGTCTGCGTCACTTTGTTTTCGCGCCCGATAACTTGAGCCAAATTGCCGTCTTTGATAAAAAGATTCGCCACTTCGACCGCTTCGTTTATATCGCCCGCCGAAACGCCGCGCAAATCAAGAATGATTTTCTGCACGCCTTGTTTTGCGAGTTCCGTGAGGCGGTTGCGAATGTCTTTCGCTTCGCCGGTTTCGAGACTGTAAACTTTTATCACGCCGACTTTGCCCGCTTCGAGTCTGGTTTCGACTTCGGGAATTTTGTAGCCGCCGCGCACGACCGCAATCGTTTGCGGTTTAGCGCCCGCTCGCAAAACGCGGAGATTTACTTTAGAATTCGGTTCGCCCAAAAGAAGCTGCCGGGCGTCGTAAAGCGAAATGTCGCGCGTCGCTTTGTTTTCGATATACTCGATCACGTCGCCCGCTTTCAATCCGGCTTTTTCCGCCGGAGAATTTTTCGTCACGGAAATCACGTAAAGATACGAAGAGACCTGCGAAAACTCCGCGCCGATGCCGACTAAATTATTCGTCGTTTTCTTCGCTTGAAAATCTTTTACCTGATCAGCCGTCAGATACGACGAATACGGGTCAAGCCCGTAAGCCAAACCGCGCAAAGCTCCGGCGCGGACTTTCTCCAAGTTCGGCTCGTCCACGTAATCGTTTTGAATGTGCTGCAAAACCGATTCAAAAATCCGCACCTGCGCGCCCGCGTCGTTAATCGGCTGCTGCGCAAACGACGGGAAATTCTTCAAAATGCCGCCGAAAACGGCATACAGAGAAATCGCCACCGAAACCATTACGATAAAAAATTTTCCGCGATATGACATTTATGAAACCTCTTTTAGTGGTAAATTGTTAAATACAATTAACAACTTCCGATTATCCTTTAAGTATATAATTCGTGCAAGAAAAACAAACGACTAATCCCGAAGATTTTACAAATGTTTCTCGCGCACCGCGCAGCGGTAGATTGCTGGCCCTCGATTTAGGAATGAAACACATCGGCGTCGCCGTCAGCGATGAATTGCAGTTTACGGTTCGACCCATCGCCGTTATTGAACGCCGCTCTTGGAAAAAAGTTCTCAAACAAATCATCGCTTTTCTTGACGAGTTTGATGCGGTCGGATTGGTTTTAGGTTTGCCGTATAACTCGGACGGTTCAGAAAGCGAAATGTCGCTCGAGGCGCGTCGGCTGGCACGGAATTTTTCGCTGTCCGTTGACGTTCCGGTTTTTCTCCACGACGAACGACTGACATCTTATGAAGCGAAAGGTTATTTAACCAAACTCGGTTTAAGCGAAAAAGAGATTTGGGATAGAGTGGACAGCGAAGCGGCAGCGATTATTTTGAGCGACTTTCTACAGTTAAGGAATGAGAAATTAAAACAGAAGGGACAGGATGGACAGGACGGGCAGGATTAATTTTTTCGTTTCAATTCGCCTTAAATTCCTTACTTTATCCTGTCCATC
>CADCUR010000270.1 GCA_902805935.1 uncultured Pyrinomonadaceae bacterium | reverse complement strand
AAGATTTTCCAACGATTCGCACAAAACGGCTCGCGGTCGCGCTCTTGTTGTCGCCGGTTCAAAACGAATGGCGGGCGCGGCGGTTTTGTGCGCGAATGCAGCGATGCGGAGCGGCGTCGGACTCGTGCGCGTGGCGACTTCCGAGTCGGCGCAGAACGCGGTTTCATCGCACGCTTTGCCGGAGATAATGGTCGCGGGTTTGCCGGAGACGAGCGGCGGCGCGATTTCCGAAGCGGCACTCGACGAAGTTTTCGAGCTATACGAAAAAATCAACGTTCTCGCTGTCGGCAGCGGTTTGTCGTCGGACGACGAATCAACCCGAAAGTTCGTCCGCGCTCTGGTCGAACGAAGAAAATCTCCGGTCGTGATTGATGCCGACGGTTTGAATTCGCTCGCGCCGTTTGATTTGCAAGGCTCGGATGAATTGCCGATTATCTTAACGCCGCATCAGGGCGAGTTTCTCAAACTCATCGGCGCGGAAGATAAAGACGCAATCAAAGACCGCGTAAAAGCGGCGCGTGATTTTGCCATAAAACACAATGTTATTTTAGTTTTCAAAGGCGAGCGCAATCTGATTGCCGCGCCCGACGGCAGAGTCGTCGTTGTGCCGACGGGCAACAGCGGACTCGGCAAAGCCGGAAGCGGCGACACGCTCGCCGGAATCATTGCCGGATTCGTCGGGCAAGCCGATGCGATGAAAATTGACGTTTTTGAATCTGTCGTCGCGGCGGTTTATATCGCGGGCGCGGCGGGCGACATTGCGGCTGAGAAATTCGGCAAGCGCGCGATGCTGGCAAGCGACGTGCGCGAATGTTTGAGCGAAGCATTTGAATCAATGACGAATTAAAAATTACGAATGGAAGAATGAGCGAATCAAAAGACATTTTACGCAAATGGATTGCGGCTTTTGTGAAAAAGGATTTGGAAGCGGTGATGGATTTTTACGCCGCCGATGCGGTGAACTTTCAAGTCGCGGCTGGCGAACCGGCAATCGGAAAAGAGCAGATTCGCAAAGACACGGCGGAGTTTTTTAAAGGTTTTCCCGATTTTTATTCGATTGTTGAAAACGTCTTTGGCGAAGAAGATTGGGCGGCGTGGGAATGGCTCGGCGGCGGAACTTTTGGAGGCGAATTTTACGGCAACCAGCCGACGGGAAAATCTTACGAACTGCGCGGCTGTGGGTTTTTCCAATTCAGAGACGGCAAGATCGTTTATCAAAGAGGCTATTGGGACAAACTGACCTGGTTTTCGCAAGTCGGGCTTCCTATCGAATGAATAACTTACAATCGTCAATTTCAGAATACGTTTGTCAATCGCCCGAGGAGACTTTCGATTTGGGCGAAACTCTCGGCGAAAGTTTGCGCGGCGGAGAAATCGTTTTGCTGAGCGGCAGTCTCGGCGCGGGCAAGACTCTTTTTACGAAAGGCGTTTTATCCGCACTCGACTTTGATGTTGACGAAGTAACTTCGCCAAGTTTTACGCTGGTGAATTTATACCGAGCGAAGTTCGATGTTTATCACATTGATTTCTGGCGGTTAGAAAATATCGAAGACGTTGCGGCGGCGGTCGGGCTGAATGAAATCTTGGAGGACGAAACGGCAATCGTCATCGCCGAATGGTCGGAGAGATTAAAGGAAACTGCATTTCCCAACAAAATCATTCGCGTCTCTATTGAAGGCGATGGCGACGAGCCGCGTAAAATAACGGTCAGCGATGTGTGAAAACAAAATCTTAACACTTAACACTCATCGTTATTTCAAGTATTTCTTTCCTTTTAACTTTTTAGGAAGATAATCTTCCTTTGAATACTTCTCGTAACCTTCGCCGTAACCCATCTCTTTCATCAACTTAGTCGGGGCGTTTTTCAGTATATTCGGCACGGGCAGATTGCCGAGTCGTTTCGCATCGTCGAGCGCTTCCATATAAGCGTTATAAGCGCTTTTGTCTTTCTTGCACTGCGACAGATACGCGACGCCGTGCGCCAAATTTATTCCGGCTTCGGGCAAGCCGACGGTTTCGACGGCGCGGAAGACGGCGTTGGCGACAACGAGCGCGGTCGGCTGCGCCAAGCCGATGTCTTCAGAGGCGAAAATCACCATTCGTCGGGCGATGAACTTCGGGTCTTCGCCGCCCGCAATCATTCGCGCCAGATAATAAATCGCCGCGTCCGGCTGGCTCGCCCGCATTGATTTGATGAACGCGCTGATGACGTTGTAATGCTCTTCGCCCTGTTTGTCGTAGCGCAGAAATTTCGATTGCAAAGTATCTTTGAGCGTTTCGAGATTGACGTTTTTCTCATAGAGCCGCGCCGTGTTTTCAATCATCGTGAGCGCCTGCCGAGCGTCGCCGTTCGCCATCGCAATCAGCCAATCTTTCGCTTCTTCGTCAAGCCCGTATCCGCTGCGGTCAATAATTTTCGTCATTTCTTCGGGGGAAAATTCTTCCAAAACAAACACTCGCAAACGCGAAAGCAGCGCGGGAACAATTTCGAAACTCGGATTTTCGGTCGTCGCGCCGATAAGGACGAGTTCGCCGTTTTCGACGAACGGCAGCAGAAAATCCTGCTGCGCTTTATTGAAACGATGAATTTCATCGAGAAATAAAATGCGCGGACGCGTCGCTTCGCGCGGGCGGCTGACGATTTTTCGGATGTCTTCTTTGCCCGCCGAAACCGCCGACAATTCATAAAAATCGGCGTCGAGCGCGTTCGCGTAAATTCGCGCCAGCGTCGTTTTGCCCGTTCCGGGCGTTCCCCATAACACGAAGGAAAAAACGTGCTTTTGTTCAATCGCCAAACACAGCGGTTTGCCCGCGCCGACGAGGTGCTTTTGCCCAACGAATTCGTCGAGTGTCTGCGGTCTGATTTGATTGGCGAGAGGCTCCATAATAAAAGGACATTTTAAGGCAAAAGCGCAAAGGCGCTAAGACGCAAAGGAAAACAAAAAGTTCTTTTTAAATCTTTGCGCCTCTGCGTCTTTGCGTTAAAAATTATGTTTCAGGCACAAGCGCGGTGCGAAAGCCGAGCAATGTCCAATCCGATTCGGTTTCGATTTCGTGAATGTAGGAAAAATCGCCGGGCGCGTTTGACCCGACGGCGTAGCATTTGGCGTTGTTGTTTTCGTCGCGGTAAAAGCCGAGTTCCAAAGACTCTGTTTCGCTCCATTCCGGGTGAAAAATCGTGCCGACGAGATTGAAAACTACCGGCGGGCAAATCGTCAGGCGATAACCAGGCGGCATCAAACCGCGTTTTGTCCAGTCTTTGGTAATCGAATTGACCAAATTTCTGAGCGAGCGGTAATTGTGCGCGTAGCGCGTGCCGGACATCATTCTCGCCTGTCCGAAATACGGCGCGAACGGATCGGCGCGCGGTTCAAAACCGTATGGCGTTCCGTAAAATTGCCGATTGCCCGGCAGATACTTCGGTTTCATTGTGGTTTCGACGCCGATGATGCGCCCCTGATGGCGTTCGTGTCCGCTCATAATCGCGCGATACGAACTCGTTTTCTGGTAATCGCGGGCGGCGTCGTCAAATTTCAGTTTCGGATAAAATCGCGCTCGGTAATCGTCGGTGTCAATCGAAACTGTCGACGACGGTATGACGTGCCATTCGATATTGTGTCTTTCGAGATGTGCGGCGGCGTTCGGCGACAAATTAAATTGTTCGACGGTTTGGCGAGAAATTAATTCGGTTTGCGAATCAAACTCGAAAAACTCGCGCAATTTACTTTCTCTCTCGTCAATCCAATTTTTCATAATGTCTTTATTCGGCTTTCAAAAATAAAATTTTCCGGTAAAATACCTGAATAGCTTTTCGGGCGTTTTGATGACATTAGATTCTATGAAAGTTTTTCTGATTTGTATAACTTTCAGCGCGTTCATTTTAACGGCGACTTACTTCAGCTTCAGTCAAACGCGCCGACCGCTGCCGCCGATGGAAAATCCGAACATCGTGATCAAGAAAAAGAAACGTCTGCTCGAAATTTTCGATGGCGAAAAACTCGTTCGCCAATATAAAATCGCACTCGGTTTTTCGGCGAGAAGCGATAAAGAAATCGAAGGCGACGGCAAAACGCCCGAGGGCGAATTTTACGTTTTTACGAAAAACGACCGCAGCAAATTTTACCTGTCGCTCGGTCTGAGTTACCCGAATATTGAAGACGCAAAACGCGGCTTGAAAGAAAAAATAATTTCTCGGGCGGAATACGACGTGATTCTTAAAACGATTGACGAACGGCGAATGCCGCCGCAAAAAACCGCGCTCGGCGGCGAGATTTACATTCACGGCGGCGGAACCGAAAGCGATTGGACCGAAGGCTGCGTCGCTTTGCGGAACGAAGAGATAAAGGAAATTTTCGACGCAATTCCGACGGGCGCGAAAGTAAAAATTTTGCCTTGAGACGCTCAAATTAAACGAACAAAAATTACCGCTAAACATATCAAAAATGCGTGAGAAGCGACCTGTTTTCGCATCTCCGGTAATGTTTAGCGGTAACTTCTTACTCGTCAGCGAATCGCCGGAGAAATTGTTCGACCCGTTTTACGGCGTCGAATCAGACCGCGCCTGCTAAACCTGCGTCGAAACCTGTCAGGGAACTATCTGAACTTTTAATCGAGAGCCGAAAGGATTGGCGGTTAAATCACCCTGAAAAGTTAATGATTTTGAAAAATCCGAAGACGAATTTTTAAGGTGAATAAAGCGGTTCTTGTTATGTTAGAATAGCCGGACTGAAGAATTAAAAAAGGAGAAACGAATGAGTCAGGAAGACAAAGAAACTTACAGCGAGAATGAAAGCGGAACCGGCGCGCGCGAAGAAAATTTAAACCCCGAAGAATTGGCGATGAATGTGAACGAGCAGGCTGATTCGCAGGCGATTGACAATTTGCCGATTGAGAGTATCGGTTCATACGCCAAATTAGAAGAATTATTAACTGACGAAGAAAAGGAAAACGCCAGCAATCCGACAGCTCAGAGTTAAGGCGAAAGCATAGTAACGTTCAGATGTTCGGCGAGTTATAAAATCCCGCTCTTGCTTGACGAAACGGACGCGAAGTTTCATACTTGAATTAAAAGTAAAGATTTGAAAATTATATAAAGTTAGAGGAATAAAAAATTATGCCATATCCAGAAATTATGATACACGGAATGCGCCAGGAGTTGGCGCAGCTTGGAATCGAAGAAACGAAAACGCCGGAAGCGGTCAAAGCGGCGGTTGAAAACACGGACGGCACGGTAATGGTCGTCGTCAACTCAGTGTGCGGTTGCGCGGCGGGCGGCGTGCGCCCGGGCATTGCGATGGCTTTGCAGAATTCGCAAGCCAAACCCGATAAATCAATCACAGTTTTCGCGGGCGCTGACATTGATGCAACCGACATTGCGCGCGATTACTTTACCGATTATCGCCCGTCATCGCCGGCAATCGGGTTTTTGAAAAACGGGAAACTCGTTTCGATGTTCGAGCGCAAAGACCTCGAAGGTCGTCACCCGCAGCAAATCGCGCAGGCTCTCGTCGCGGCTTTCAACGAACACTGCGCGAAAACCGAAGCCGCGAACAATTAAGAAAATTCATCTGCTACAAAGGCGCAAAGACACAAAGGATTACAAAGAAAATTAAAAATCTTTGTGTCCTTTGTGTCTTTGCGGTGAAAGATTCTTTTGATTTATTTTCCGAAACGAGAGAGCAGCCGGAAAAATAACTTATTGCATTTCCCGCTCCGAACTCTGTAGAATGATTAACGAGTTTAACGACGAAATTTGCTCTCGCGCCCAACGCAAAAATATTTCTTAAATGGGAATCGAACAAAGAAAACACATCAGATTTTCGCTGGATATTCCCGCCGTTCGCTACACGAAATACGGCGAAGCGGTCGAAACGATCATTAGGCAAATCAGCGTCGGCGGCTGTCTCGCCGAATGGGACGAAGACGTTTTTGTCGGCGACGAATTTCGTATGCTCGTCAGGCTTCCGAACAAAAACTTTCTGCCGCTCGTCTGTAAGGCAGTGTATAAATTTGCCGACAACGGCATTGGCGCGCAGTTTCCGGGCATCACGCAGTTTGAACAGAATTTGCTCGCCCGAATAATTTCGCACGCGCTCGGACAACAAGGTCTGCCGCTGCAGTTCGACCCGTTTGCCCTGTCAAAAATGCCGAGGCAAAGACAAGTTCCGAAAATTACTGACAGCCGACGGCAAAAAGACGAAATGCTCGAAGAAATTTTGTCGCTCGGCGGCAAATAGCGAAGAAGAAGACGAAAATAAAAAGGTAAAAGACAAAGTTCAAGAACCGTCTTCGGTAAACCGTTTCGTTTATTCAGGCGGCTTTTTATTTTTGCCGTTCATAATTTCTATAAACGAGCCGGAGTTTAATTCTTCGACGGTCAAATTCGTCGCCTCCAGAATTTCCGCTTCGGACATCGCGCCGCAGCTTGCCGCCCGCGCGAAAAAATTCAAAAGCCCCTGCGCGCTCGCCGCATCGTCGAAAACGTTTCCCGTCAGATTCGCCTGCGTCGCGCGCTCAATGAATCCTTTCAGACGTTTTCCCTGTTCCGCCGCGCTTTCCAAAAAGAAGGCGTAAACCGCCGCGTAACGGGCGGGCAGTTGGTTGGGGTGCAAATCCCAACTTTGATAAAAGCCGTTGATTAAAGAATTGGTGACGTTGTTGTAATGTCTGCGCCACGCAACACGAACGACCGAGGCATTTTCCTTCGTTTGTTCCTTTGTCAAATCATCGGCTTTATGAACGGCGACCGGCATTTCGTTCGTTACCGAATCGGACAGTCTGACGCCCAAAGGCGCAAGCGCGATTTGCATCATTTGTCTGGCGAAATCACACGCTTCGTGTCGCAGATGCTGGTGCGTTCCGGCGATGCCGAAACTCGCCGTATAATCGAAGGCGCCGAAATGCGCCGAAGCGACGCGCCCTTCTCCTGCTTCGATTAAACCGCGCAAAGCAATCTCGCCCGTCTCGCTCAAAATCGCCTGCGGCGTCTCAATCATAATCTCGATTTTAATCGCTCGGTTTTCAAGATTGTTGCGCCGTTCAAATTCCGCCAGCAATTCCGCCAGCACTTCGACTTCTTCGCGCCGGGTGATTTTCGGCAAAGTGACGACAAAATTTTCCGGCAGTCTGCCGCCGGTTTTATCTAGCAGATTCGTTAAAAACAAATCGAGCGTTCGAGCGGCGCGCCTTCGCGTTTCAGCTTGCAAAGATTTAATTCGGAATCCGCAAAACGCGGTGATCGTCGCTTCGAGAAAAGATTTTGCCAATTCGTCGGATGCAGATGCGGCGTGCGCGTCTTCTTCCTCGTCGAGACGGAAACCGTAGCCGTCTTCAAAATCAATACGAAAATCCTCGACCGGCTCGCTTTTTAATTTTTCGATTGTGCGCCGATAAATCGTCCATGCAAACCAGGCATTAAAGTTTTCGCGTTTGACCGCTTCGGCGTTTCTTGTCAAAAATTTTTCTAAATCGGCAACCGGTTCGTCATAAATCGGCAAAGTATCCGCGCCCTTGAGCCACATCGCGCGGGCAAATTCGGCGAAATTCGGCGCGTAAGTCGCAAGCGATTTGAGCGCGATTTTTCCCAATTTATGCGGCGTGTCGCTGCGGAAAAGATCAGCGCCGCCATAGACGACGTGAACGGGATTTTGGATTTGGGATTTCGGATTTGGGATTCGCAGGATTTCGAGTTTTCTATAATAACTCTCAATTTGCGAATCGGAAAAGGTTCGTTTCATACTTTAAAATAATTCGTCTAATGCTTCGTCCAAATTTCTCACGCCGACGACGCGCGTTCCCAAAAGTTTCTCCAAACCTTTTCTGTTTGACGCGGGCAAAATCAATTTTTTAAAGCCGAGCGTTTGCGCTTCGCGGGCGCGGACTTGAGCTTGCAAAACGCCGCGCACTTCGCCCGTTAAACCGACTTCGCCGAAAACCGCCGTGTCGGGCGGAATCGCCAAGTTTCTGAAACTCGAAGCAATCGCCGCAATCACGCCTAAATCCGCCGCCGGTTCGTCAACTTCCAAACCGCCCGCGACGTTGACGAAAACGTCGTCGCCCGCGAGTTGAAAGCCGAGCCGTTTTTCGAGAACGGCGATTAAAAGCGACGTGCGGTTGTAGTCGAAGCCCTGCGCCATTCGCCTGCCCGTGCCGAATTTCGTTCCCGAAACCAGCGCCTGAACCTCGACGAGCATCGGGCGCGTGCCTTCCATACAAACCGTGACGACCGAGCCGCTTGCGCCTTCGGGTCTCTCCTGCAGGAAAACTTCCGACGGATTGCCGACCGGCGACAAACCTTCGTTCGTCATCTCGAAAATGCCGATTTCGTTCGCCGCGCCGAAACGGTTTTTCGTCGCGCGAATAATGCGGTGATTGTGATGACGGTCGCCTTCAAAATATAAAACCGTGTCAACGATGTGTTCGAGCGCTTTCGGTCCGGCGATCGAACCTTCCTTAGTGACGTGACCGATGAGAAAAACCGGCGTTGACGTTCCTTTGGCGAACATCATAAATTGACTGGCGACCTCGCGCACTTGGCTGACCGAACCGGGTGCAGATTCGACCGCGGCGCTGAAAACCGTCTGAATCGAATCAACGATAATTGCGTCGGGCTGTAATTTTTCGACTTCAGCCAAAATGTTTTCGAGATTCGTTTCCGGCAGCAGAAAAAGATTTTCGGCATTTAATCCAAGGCGCTCGCCGCGCATTTTTATCTGGCGTTCGGATTCTTCGCCGGAAACGTAGAGAACTTTCGTGTTGCTGCGGCTGAGTTTGTCTGCGACCTGAATTACCAAAGTTGATTTTCCGATGCCCGGCGCGCCGCCGATTAGCACGAGCGAACCGGCGACGATTCCGCCGCCGAGAACGCGGTCGAATTCCGCGATGCCCGAAGATGTGCGCGCGTCGTCCTGCGATTCGATTTCGCCGTATGAAATCGGTTTGGTTTCGCGGAAAGAATTTAAGCTGATTCTTGCGCCTGCCGTCGCTGCCGAAGTTTTGCCGACCGCCGCCGGCGACGGGCGAAATCTTTCTTCGACGAAGCTGTTAAATTCGCCGCAGTCGGCGCAGCGTCCAGACCATTTTCTTTCCTGCCTGCCGCAGTTCTGGCAGACGTAAATCGTCGCGGGTTGTTTTGCCATAACCTGTAATGTGTGAAAATCGGTCGAACGGATTCGCACGCCGCCAAATTTTCCGTATTTCTTCCGAACAAATTTTATTTTAACAGACGGCGAAACAACCATAAAATCAATGCGCCCGTTAATGGCACGCTGATTGTTTAAAGAGAAAAATACTCGATTGTCAGCAAGCGAGAATTTATAAATCAGAGGAGTTACGGATATGACGAACAATCAAAACACGAATAATTTGGACGAAACTAACAGCGAACGCACGACGGCGGAAAACCGTGGAAAAGGTTTTGAGGTAACGAATCAGGGGCAGGATTTGGGTGGCGGAAAAAGCGAGCGAAAGATTGATGTCGGAGGAACGAGCGATGGCGATGATTTCAGCAAAACCGATCAGTCAATCACGCAAGCCGCGCCCGGACAAACGACGACCAACACGACGCAGGGTGGCAGCAACGCCTGATTTTTTTTTGAATGATTTTGTTTGAGCCTGAGAAAAAGCGAAACTTTTCTCAGGCTTTTATTTTTGGTTTTCGAATTAGTAGAATTTCGCCTGGTTTGGACGTTTAAATTTCATTATCGCTTAAATTAAATTCGTGCTAAAATGCCAGACGGTATGAAACTTGACGTTCTTATCATCAGAATCGGATTTGTTGTGTTACTGGCGCTAGTGGGTTACTTGCTCAATCCGCTGGCGCGCACCACGCATCTGCCTGAAACCTTCGGCAGAGGAACCAGACAATTCATTTCCGGCATTTTCGCCGCGCTCATCGCCGCCATTATCATCGGTTTCGAGATGCGCGCCAGACGTGCCAGTTTGAGAACTCTGATCGGCGCAGCGGTCGGCTCGATTTTGGGAATCGTCGGAGCTTATCTGATCGGAATGCTGATCAGCTCGCAAGACATAAACACCGTGCCGGGCGAAATGAAGGTTTTCTCGACGATTGTCCTAGCCTTTTTTATGGGCTATATCGGTTTGATGGTCGGCGCGGCGAAAGGCGAATTTCTTGACTTATCGGCGCTCGGCGGAATTTTCGCCGACAAAAACCACGTCAAGCGCGATTACAAAGTTCTCGACACTTCCGTTATTATTGACGGTCGCATCGCCGATGTCGCCGAAACCGGATTTTTGGGCGGAACTTTGATTATTCCGCAATTTATTTTAACCGAACTGCAGCAAGTCGCCGATTCGCCCGATTCCTCGAAACGTCAGCGCGGACGGCGCGGACTCGATATGCTGCAACGCCTTCGCAACAACAATCAGATTGACATTCAAATCGTCGAGACGGATTTTCCGGCAATCAAAGAAGTTGATTTAAAGCTCATCGAACTCGGCAAGGAACTCGAAGCCGTCATCGTGACGAATGATTTTAACTTGAACAAAGTTTCGCAACTGCGCGGCGTGAGTGTTCTCAACATCAACGAACTCGCCAACGCCTTAAAGCCGGTCGTTCTGCCGGGCGAAGCGATGCGCGTTTTCATCTTGAAAGAAGGCAAAGAATACAATCAGGGCGTGGCTTATTTAGACGACGGCACGATGGTCGTCGTGGACAACGCGCGCCGCCTGATCGGGAAAACAGCGGATGTCGCCGTCACGAGCGTTTTGCAGACGACCGCCGGAAAAATGATTTTCGGTCGGCTTTGGGAAGAAAAAGAGGACAATTACGAGCAGTCGAACAACATTCACGAATCGCGCGCGCCGAGTTTTCGGAAAGCTACGCGCGAGCTGCGGCAGACGACGATTATCGAAGAGATAGAATAAATTTTAAGCGAAGAAAAATTCCAACAGGATGGACAGGATAAACAGGATTTTCGATTATGAAATTTTATCCTGTTCGTCCTAGCCATGCTGTTTTTAATGAATGTTGCAATTATAGTCGCCGCCGGAAGCGGAACCAGGTTCGGTTCAATAGTGCCGAAACAGTTTCACGAAATTCTCGGAAAACCGCTTTTAATTCACACGCTCGAACGATTTGAATTTTGCGCGGCGATTGACGAGATCGTTTTGGTCTTGTCCGCCGAAGAAATCGAAAACTTCCGAAACATCGCTGAAAAATACAAATTGAAGAAACTTTCCGTAATCGCATCCGGCGGGGAAACTCGTGCCGCTTCGGTTTTGAACGGACTGAACTCGATTGCTTCCGAATCGCCGGAAATCGTCGCCGTTCACGACGGCGCGCGTCCGCTCGTGACGATTGAGGAAATCACAAAAACAATCGAAACGGCGCGCGACGCGGGCGCAGCGTGTTTGGTCGCACCTGTGACGGACACGATAAAAGAAGTCAGCGGCGGAAAAATCGTCGGCACGATTGACCGCGCAAAATTAAGACGCGCTCTGACTCCGCAATGCTTTCGTTATGAAATCTTGAAACGCGCCTTTACATCTGCAAACGCTGTCGGCGAGACAGTGACGGACGAATGTTTGCTGGTGGAAAAACTAGGTTATGAAATCCGCGTGGTCGAAGGCAGCGCGAAAAACGTCAAAGTAACTACGCCCGAAGATTTTATTTTGGCGGAAAGCCTGTTGAGGCATTTTGAAATTGAAAATGTATAGAATCGGTTTCGGCAACGATATTCATCGCCTTGAAAAAAATAAACCTTTGATTTTGGGCGGCGTGCGCGTCGAATCCGAACTCGGCGCGGTCGGGCATTCCGACGCCGACGCGCTTTTTCACGCCGTCACCGACGCGCTTTTCGGGGCGCTCGCGCTCGGCGACATCGGCTCGCACTTTTCCGACCGGGACGAGCGCTGGAAAAACGCCGACAGCCTCGTGTTTTTATCCGAAGCCGTACGTTTGATAAAGGAAAAAGGTTTTCGGGTCGTCAACGTTGATTCGGTAATAAATTTGGAAACGCCGAAACTGCGCCCGCACGTTGATCGAATGCGTCAGAACTTGGCGCAAGCGCTGGAGATTGAAATTGACTGTGTAAGCGTCAAAGCGAAAACCGGCGAAAAGGTTGATGCGGTTGGCAACCGCCAGGCGATAAAAACCGAAGCCGTTGTTTTGCTGGAAAAAAATTTTTGAGCAAATAAAAAACGCCCGAGTCTGCCTTCGGACGTTTTCACCAATTTTGTTAATTATTTTAACGAACATCCGCGCCGTAACTCACGCCGGTTTGCAATACGATCTGCCAGGTGCGCTCGATTGCGCGGCTGTGAAAATCCTCAACTGCTTCAAGCTCTTCGTTAGTCCAGCCTCTCTGAGCTGAAGAATCTTTCATTCTGTTGAGGAATTCTGAATAATCGCGCCACGCTTTCATATGTTCGCGCCAATGGGTTTGAAAATCGCTCGGCAAACTGCCCGCTTTTATGCTGCCCGACGCATCAGCATAGCGCTCGACGGCTTCGGCATATTTGGGAAATTTCGAATCGGTAAACGGCGGACGTTCTTCAGCGCCGGCGCGGTATAATCTTCTGCCGCTTTCACGTCCGTTATTTATATCTTCACGAATCAGAGCGGAAATTTTATTGGCGGTTGTAGAATTGTTCCGGTCTTTAAAACAGCTTGTGGATTTATAACTGCTGACCGGAAAGTAATCCGGCGCGGTTTGAGTTTTGGTAATGAATAAACTTGCAAAAGCAGCTGAAGCGGCGAATGCGACGATGAAAGCGGCGGTTGATAAAATGGTTTTACTTCTCATAGCAAAAACTATTATGACGCATTCAAAAGAAAAAATAAATCTTTTTCGCGGGATTTTGCTAAAATAATTCGATTTATTTTTTCTCGAAAACGATTTTGATGAGTCAACAGGAAATAATCCGCAAAAAACGCGACGGCGCTGATTTGACGGCGCCGGAAATAAACGCTTTTGTTAGCGGCGCGACAAACGGAGCTTGGGCGGACTATCAAACGTCGGCTTTATTGATGGCGATGTTTATTAACGGTTTGTCGCTCGAAGAGCAGAACGCTTTGACGCGTGCGATGCTCGCGTCGGGCGACCAACTCGATTTCTCAGATATTGACGCGCCCGTTGCCGACAAGCATTCGACGGGCGGCGTGGGCGATAAAACTTCTTTGATAATTGCGCCGCTGGTCGCGGCGTGCGGCGTAAGCGTTCCGATGATTTCCGGGCGCGGACTTGGACACACGGGCGGAACGCTCGACAAACTCGAATCAATTAAAGGTTACAACGTCAATCTCACGACTAAAGAATTCAAGCGAACAATCAAAAACTGCGGTTTTGCGATGAGCGGACAGACGGCGGAAATTGCGCCCGCCGATAAAAAACTCTATGCCTTGCGCGACGCGACGGCGACTGTCGAATCCGTTCCTTTAATCGTCGCTTCGATTATGTCGAAAAAACTGGCGGAAGGTTTGGACGCGCTCGTCCTGGATGTCAAAACCGGAAGCGGCGCGTTTATGCAGCAATTCGGCGATGCCAAAAAACTCGCCGAAGCGCTCGTCGAAACCGGAAAGGCTTTCGGCGTCAGATGCGAAGCCGTGATCTCCGATATGAATCAGCCGCTCGGAAAATACGTCGGCAACGCTTCGGAGGTTTACGAATGCGTGAAAATTTTGCGCGGCGAAGCGGACGATGCGATGCAGCCGACGCTTGAACTCGCCGCCGAACTCGCGGCGCGAATTTTAACTTTGTGCGGCGTCGCCGATTCGGTTCAAGGTTCAAAATTCAAAGTTCAAAGTTCTCTTGATTCGGGCGCGGCGCTCGACAAATTTCGGCAGAATATCGAACTGCAAGGCGGCGACCCGGCGGTTTGCGACCAGCCGGAAAATTTGCTCGACGCGAGTTTAATCCGCGCGGAAATCAAAGCGGAAACGTCGGGTTTCGTTACGGAAATCAACGCGAGCGCAATCGGCGAGTGCGTCTCTCGAATCGGCGGCGGCAGAATCAAAATAGAAGATCAAATAGATTTTGCCGTCGGCTACCGATGCGAAAAAAAAATCGGCGACGAAATCCGCCGGGGCGACGCGCTCGGCGTTTTGTATTGCCGCCGCGAAAATCAAATTGATCCAATCCGCGAAAAACTCACGGCAGCTTATAAAATCAGTTCTGAGCGCAACGCTAACGACGCTCGCCTAATCAAAGAAATCGTCGGAAGTTTTTAGCTGGCGGCAAATCAGTTCGGGTTTTTAAGGCGAATCAAACAGACAAGATTTTATCTTGCCTTTTGTTTATATCTTTGTAATCTTATTCTCACGGAATTAAACTGCGAAAAGTTCTATATGAAAATCAAATTCGTTTTATTTATTGTCTGCCTATCGGCTTTCGTCTCGTTCGGCTGCAGCGCGAAAACCGAAGCGCGGAAGGATTGCCAAATCCGAGTCGGCATTGTTTTCGACATCGGCGGCAAAAACGACCGTTCGTTCAACGCGGCGGCGTGGGACGGTGTGCGGCGTGCGGAAAAAGACTTGCCGATTTGCCTGCACGATGTCGAGCCGGGCAATCCGACTTCGATTGAACCGGCGATGCGCGCTTTTGCCGAAAAGAACTTCGATTTGATAATCGGCGTCGGCTTTGCGCAAGGTCCGATTATGCAAAAGGTCGCCGACGATTACCCGGAAATCAAATTTGCGATTGTGGACGGCGTAATTTTTGAAAAAGACGGCAAAACGCCGAAACAAAACGTCGCTTCCTTGGTTTTCCGCGAACACGAAGGCTCGTATCTCGTCGGAATGATTGCCGCGCAAAAATCGAAAACCGGCGTTCTCGGCTTCGTCGGCGGAATGGACATTCCGCTGATTCATCGTTTCAAAACCGGCTACGAGGAAGGCGCAAAATCGGTCAATCCGAACGCGACGGTTATTGCTAATTACGTCGGCGTGACCGACGCAGCGTGGAATAATCCCGGCAAAGGCAAAGAACTCGCTCTCTCGCAAATCAATCAAGGTGCGGACATTCTTTTCACAGCGGCGGGAAATTCCGGGCTGGGCGCGTTCGACGCGGTTGAGCAATTCGGCATCAATGCGCAGGGCGAAGCGAATAAATTCGTCATCGGCGTTGACTCGAATCAAAACGGCGTCAAACCCGGCTTCGTTTTAACCTCGATGGTCAAGCGTGTGGACAACGCGGTTTACGATGTCATCAAAGAAGTCTTGGGCGATGCATTCAAAGGCGGTTTTCACACTTTTGGATTAGATAAAAACGGCGTGGCTTACGCGATGGACGATAACAATAAAAGTTTGATTTCACCGGAAATTTTGCAGCGCGTCGAAGCGGCAAAAGGAAAAATCATTGGCGGCGAAATAAAAGTGACGGACGCGATGGCAAAATAATCAAAATGCTCGAACTAAAAAACATCACGAAAACATTCGGCAATGTCGTCGCCAACGATGGCGTTTCAATCCGAATCGAAAAAGGAACGATTCACGCGATTGTCGGCGAGAACGGCGCGGGCAAATCTACGATTATGCGCGTCGCTTACGGCTTTTATACGGCTGATTCGGGCGAGGTTTACGTTGACGGGAAAGCGGTGCAAATCAAAAATCCGCACGACGCGATTGCTCTGAAAATCGGAATGGTGCATCAGCATTTTATGCTGGTGGACACGATGACCGTCGCTGAAAATATCATTCTCGGCGCGGAAACCGGAGGCGCGGCGAATCTCGATTTGGAGCGGGCTAATAAAGACATTTTAGCTTTGTCGAACGAACTGCGGCTGGGCGTCGATCCGCGCGCGCGCATTGAAGACATTTCCGTCGGCGCACAGCAGCGCGTCGAACTGCTAAAGGCGCTTTACCGCAACGCCAAACTTTTAATTCTTGACGAGCCGACCGCCGTTTTAACGCCGCAGGAAACCGAAGAATTTTTCGGCATTCTGCGCCGGATGCGCGCGGCTGGAAAAACCATCATTATCATCACGCACAAACTCGAAGAAGTTCTCGCCATTTCTGATTTCGTGACTGTGATGCGCGATGGGCGAGTCGTCGGCAATGTTAAAACGGCGGAGACGAGTGCCAAGGATTTAGCCCGAATGATTGTCGGGCGCGACGTTTTGTTAACGGTTGAGAAAACCGATGCGCAGCCGAAAGAAGCCGTTTTGACCGTCGAAAATCTGTCGGTGAAAAACGCGCACGGCGACGCATTGGACAAAGTTTCTTTTCAAGTTCGGGCGGGCGAAATCGTCGGCGTCGCGGGCATCGAAGGCAACGGGCAAACCGAATTGATCGAAGCCGTCGCCGGACTCGTCGCTAACGCAAATCAAAACGGGAAAATTTATTTTGAAGGGCAAAACATTACGAATTTGTCGGCGCGGCGGCGCAAAGAATTGGGCATCGCGCATATCCCCGAAGACCGGCACAAACGAGGGCTTTTACTTGATTCCGATCTGGAAGAAAACTCTATTCTCGGCGTTCATTACCGCCTGCCGGTAGCATCGGGCGGCTTTTTAAATTCGACTGTGATTGAAACGCGCGCCAAAGAAATTATCGAACGCTTCGACGTGCGCCCGCCGAATCCGCAATTGAGCGCCCGCGCTTTGTCCGGCGGCAATCAGCAGAAACTTATCATCGGCAGGGAATTTGAACTTAACCCGAAATTGCTGCTCGTGTCCCAACCGACGCGCGGCGTTGACATCGGCGCCATCGAATTTATACACCGTAAACTGATTGCTCTGCGCGATGCGGGAACCGCCGTGCTGCTGGTTTCGGCAGAACTCGAAGAAGTAACCGCGCTCTCGGATAGATTGCTGGTAATTCGCCAAGGAAAAATCGTCGGCGAAGTGAATCCGGCGGAGACGAGCAACGAGGAAATCGGATTGATGATGACGAGCGGGAACTGAAGATTAAGCACAAAGACACGAAAAACACACAAAAAATATTTAAAGAATCTTTGTGTCCTTCGTGTCTTTGTGTCCTTGCGGTGAAAATATCTACGCTATTTGTCCGGCTGTTGCTGCAAAAACTTCTCGTATTCGCTCGACCGCGGTTTGCAGATTCTCAAGCGAAGTCGCGTAAGAGATTCGCAAAAATCCGTCGGCGCCGAAACCTTCGCCGTCGGTGACGACCGTATGCGCTTCGTTCAGTAATAATTCGGCGACATCGGCGGATGTTTTGAACTGCTCGCCGAGATGCTCGCGCACGTCAACAAAGGCGTAAAACGCACCTTCGGGCATCTGACATTTGAAACCTTCGATTGACTGCAAAGCCGGAATCAGCCAATCTTTTCGTCGTTTGTATTCGGCGAGCATCAAATTAACCGCCGCTTTCGAGGCGGCGTGATTATCCATCGCACGCGCGCAAGCGTATTGCACAAAACTGGTCGGGTGCGAAGTCGAATGACTTTGCAGCTTTGTCATTTGCCGCGTCCATTCCTCATTCGCAATCGTATAGCCGATGCGCCAGCCGGTCATCGCGTATGTTTTGGAAAACGAACCGGCGACGCAGACGAATTTTCGTAAATCTTCCGGCAAAGCGGCGGACGTGAAAACTTCCGCCGGCGGGTAAGCGAAAAATAAATAACATTCGTCCGTTAAAACGTAAATGTTTCGTTCGGCGCAAACTTCGATGATTTTGATCAATTCGTTTTTGGCAATGACGCGACCCGTCGGGTTGTTCGGCGAATTGATGATTAAAAGTTTAGTCTTGTCCGAAATCGAATCTCGGACTTGTTCCGCCGTCAAAATAAAATCACTCGTTTCGGTTTCGATAAAAACGCTCGTCGCGCCGCAGAATTTAACGATTTCGGGAAACGTCACCCAATACGGTTTCGGAATCAAAACTTCGTCGCCCGCGTTTAATAAAGTGCAGCAGGCGTTAAAAAGCGCTTGCTTGCCGCCGTCGGTGGCGATGATTTCTTTCGGCGAAAAATGCGCGCCGAACTCTTCGGCATAAAAAGCGGCGACGGCTTCCTGAAAAGATTTCAGCCCGGCGGTCGGCGTGTATTTCGTCAAGCCTCTCTGCATACCTTCCCAGGCGTATTCTTTGATAAATTCGGGCGTGGGAAAATCCGGCTCGCCCAAAGTCAAATCAATCACGTCGCAGCCTTGCTCGCGCAATGCCGCCGCCGTTTGCCCGGCTTTGAGCGTCGAAGACATTTTCATTTGGGCGACTTTGGCGGAAACGGGAAAAGTTTCGGTTGCGGCATTTGGTGATTTCATATTTCTCCAAAGAAATTTTGCCGCAACTGGTGCTAATAACACAAATAATGAAAATAAAATTAATTAAAAGTGTCGTTAATCTTTTTTCTCTAAAAACTCCACGCGATTTCCGAACGGGTCGCGGAATTCAAAACGCGAATAATTTGGAATCGGGACGCCTTCGGTAATTTCCACGCCGCCCGTTTCCAATCGCTCACGCCAGGCGTTTAAGTTTTAGACTTCGTAAGCGATATGCGCTTTGGTTTTTGTTCGATCAAATCCGTCTTCCGTGCCAACGTGAATTTGAAACGCGCCGACTTCGAGCCAAAATCCGCCGCGCGTTTGCAGCGCTTCGGGTTTCGGCGTTTCTCTTAAGCCCAGAAACTCGCAATAGAATTTTCTGGCTTCGGATTCGGCGCCCGTCGGAATCGTAATTTGCGCGTGCTGCACTCTGACTATCAGAAGTTTTTTAACCATTTAACTTTTCGCGCATTCTCGCTTCGACCAGCGCGGGAATCAAACCTTCGACGCGACCGCCCAAAGTAAAAACCTGTTTCATCAGATTCGAGGAAACATAAGCGTATTCTTCCGCCGCCATTAGAAAAACCGTCTCGATGGTCGGTTCAAGTCGCCGATTCATCAAAGCCATTCTCAATTCGTATTCGTAATCGGAAATGGCGCGAATGCCGCGCACAATCGCCGTCGCCTGCTTTCTTCGGGCAAAATCGGCGGTTAAACCCGAAAAACTGTCAACTGTCAGACAGCATTTGCCGTCGGCGACGACGGGCAAAATCTCCCGAATCATCTCGCATCTTTCTTCGACAGTGAACATCGGATTTTTTTCCGGGTTATTCAGAACGGCGATGATGATTTCATCGAAAAGCGGCAAGCTGCGCTTTATAATGTCGAGATGCCCGTTTGTGGGCGGGTCGAATGAACCGGGGAAAATGGCGCGTCGCATAGTTTTCTACTTTAACGCAAAGTTACCAAGAATTGAAGGATGAAGGATGAAGGATGAAGGATGAAGGATGAATAAAATCAAATTCTTATTCATCCTTCATCCTTTTCTTCAAGTCATCGCTAAAGCGATTCGGCGCGCTCCCGAAAACGGCATTCGACCGTGCGCCGTCAGCATATTGTCCAAAATTAAAATGTCGCTCGCTTGCCATTGATGCGGAATCGTTTCTTTTTGCAGAACCTGGCGGATTTCTTCGAGCATCGAGGCGGCAATCGGCGAGCCGTCACCGAAATGCGCGTCGAGACGAAAATCTTCGCCGTTTTCAACGAACCAACCGCGAGTTTCCGCGTCGAGATTGCTCGGATGAAAACCGTCGGCTTGATTAAACCAAACTTCTTCGCCGGTTTCGGGATGCGTCGCAGTCGCCGGTCTGGTTTGGCTGACGCGCAAATTGCCGTGCGCTTTCCAATCGAATTCCGCGCTGATTACGCGGCATTGATTCTCGACCGCCGCTTTGTCGTCGGTTTCAAACGCCGCCTGCCACGAATAATCCGAATTGGCGTCGTCAATCAAGTTGCGGTCGTAACGCACTCGTTTATATTTGAACAAACCGAGCGTTTTCGGGTTAATGTTTCGCAAGATTTGGCGGCTGTCGCCGAGCGTCGTCGCGCCGCCCGTCTCCGGCGCGGTGTGACAGAAAAAATATAGATGGCGCGGAGAAACGTCCGAATACGACAATTCATTGTGCAGCGCGAGCGCGAGATGCGGCGGATATTCGGTCGAAGTGTAAACGCCGCCGCTTAAAGCGCGGCGCGGCGAAACTCCGCCCGCGTAATTGAAAAAATCCGCGCCAGAAAACAAGCGCACGAAACGCTCGAACTCATCAATCGTCCGCACGTCGAAACCGCGCAGCAACACCGCGCCGTGCCGCAAAAGAGCGGCGCGGAAAAAATCTCGCTGCGTCATCGCCAAGTCCGACAATTTCTTGAGGCTTTTGTCTTGATTGTCCGACTCGGCGACCAGCGGTAGCTTTTGCGAATTGAGAAAATACGTTTTAATCATACTTCTCCGGCAAAAAACGAAAAATAATGTTCAGAAGACTTTTTCGTTCAAAAGCACAATAAATAAGGGCTTTTGTTGCTTAATAAACATTGTAGACGGATAAATAATTATTATTTGTAGTGCAGCATACAGACGGTCAATGCTGAGATATATTTTTATTAAACTACTAATTAAAAAAGTTTGGTGAGATTTACAAACCGTTCTTTGAGCAAAATAAGGAGAATAGCTATGAAAGCTGCCGCGGTCGGAGACGACTTCAGCAACAATCTTGAACAATTTGAAGTTGATTCTCGAATCGTTTATCCGTCGTATAAATCGTTCGACGAATTTATTGATGTGCCGCGCCTGCGCTCACTCGATGCCTACATTGCCGACGGCATCAAGCGTCACATCGAAACGCAGAAGGAAGATTATTTTATAAATTATTACCGTCTGGATGAAAATACGCCGTATCAGCCCGGCGTGCGTGAAATTTGGCTCTCGCGCACTAAACCCGGAACGCCGTATGATTACCTCGATTTAGACCAGACGGATTTGTGGGAGCGCACCGAAGCCGCCGCCGAATTTTCGCTCCTTATGGATTTTATCGAAACTTTGCCGTTCAAGCAGAAAGGCAGAATGTTGATTATTTACGACGACGCGGGTTTGACCGTTCCGGCACACCGTGACCACGTTGAATCGGAAATCTGTCACGAATTCATCTGGTTTCGCACGAATCTGAAAAAGCCGTTTTATGTTTTGAATCACGAAACGAACGAAAAGAAATACGTCGAAAGTCACAGCGCGTGGTTCGATTCGGTCAATCAATTTCACGGCAGCGACGCTTACGACGGATTATCGTTCAGTATTCGCGTGGACGGTACATTTACCGACGAATTTAGAAAACTGATTCCGAAACCGGAATTCAATTTAGCATCAATGCCGTCGCTCTGGGCGTGCATTTCCTAGAAAATTTATGACACCAGCAAACACAAAAATTGCAGACGCAGAAACGAACAATAAAACCGAAAGCGGCGAGTTTGACGACTTGCCCGACGATACGCCGGTTGATTCTCGAATCACATATCCGTCGTATAAATCGTTCGACGAATTTATTGATGTCGAACGTCTGCGCTCGCTCGACGGTTACCTGACGCAGAAAATAAAACGGCGAATGCAGTCGCAGGAAGATTTGAAGTTCTACACCGGACCTTACAAATTAGACAACGCGGTTGCCGACCGTCCGGGTTCGCGGATGATTTATCTCGCTTATTCTGAACTGCCGGACAGCTATTTCGATTTAGACCGCACGGAACTTTGGCATCCGACGGTTCACGCCGCCGAATTTTCGCTTCTGATGGATTTTATTAAAACTCTTCCATTTCAGGCGACCGGCAGAATGCTGATTATGTATGACAACGTGGCGCGGCAAGTTCCGGCGCACCGCGACCATATCGAGACCGAGCTTTGCCACGAATTTTTGTGGTTTCGCACGAACACGAAAAAACCGTTTTTTATGCTCAACCAGAAAACCGGCGAGAAAAAATACGTGACCGGCTACAGCGCGTGGTTCGATTCGGTCAATCAATTTCACGGCAGCGACGCTTACGACGGATTATCGTTCAGCATCCGCGTGGATGGGAAATTTACCGACGAATTCCGCGACAGCATTCCAAAGCCAGAATTTAATTTGGCAT
>CADCUR010000269.1 GCA_902805935.1 uncultured Pyrinomonadaceae bacterium | reverse complement strand
CGAAAACAGGTTTCCGACTCGATAAAACCTTGCTTTTTTGCATTAATTAAGTTTCAATCCCTAAATCAGGAGTTGCGTTTTTTATGAAAAGATTTACAACCGCCGTCGGTCTTTGCATTTCCTTACTGCTGTTTGGATTGTTCGTTTTTCTGCCGACCGCCGACGCCGAAAAAAACCTCTTGGAAAATTTGCTCAATCTTCCTGCGCCGCCGCCGAATCCGTTCGTCGTCAGCGACAGAAAAACTCGTTCGGCAGATTTTCTTAATAAAAACAAACCGCCGGCAGACGACGCGGCGATCGAAGATTTGCTCGCATATTGGCAGAACATCAATCAATTCAATGAAAAATTTACATACACGCCCGAACCTTCCGGCGAAACGCTTGCGCGGCTGCGCGGCGAAATAGAAAAAAATCCCGAACTGCTGCCGAGTTTGATTAACGCGCTGCCCAAAACCGGCGAGTCAGCAAGTTTTATCAAAAATTTATACGACCGCGAAATGTCCGAGAAAAAATATGAAAGAAGCTGGCGCGAGGCGGTCAAACGGTGGCTGACGTATCGCTCGAATTACTTTAGCGACGAACTGGCGCGTGTGGCTGAACAAGTCGGCGATACGGGCGAGTATGTAACGCATCAAGACGAACTGCTGGCTTTGGCGCGGGTTGACTGGGACAAGGCGCGACCGATTTTGGAGAGACTTTTGAACGACCGCAATCAGCCGATTTCGCAGACGCTGGCGCGTTGGGCTTTTTACGAGCGCGCCGTGCGCGAAAAAGATTCGATTGATGCGGAAAAATATCGCAAAGAATTGCAACAAACGATCGAAAACAAATCGGAAAAGCCGGGCAATCGTGATTTGGCGATGGACGCCTTGGTCGAGGCGGGCGATTTTGAAGGGCGCGACGAATGGTATTTTTCGTTGCTCGAAGACGAAACGCTGCACGATTTGCGCGTCAACGGAACTTCTTACACGGGGTTGACGACGCTTCTGAATCACTCGCCGTCGGATAAATACGTGGCGAAAATGCTCGAACTCTCGAAAAGCCCTAACGCGGCGGTGCGAAGCGCGGCGGTGCGCAATCTCTCGACGCTTCTGGGGGATAAAAACCCGGAAGTCGTCGAGGCTCTTTTGCCGTGGCTCGAAAATCCGAAATGGGCGCGTGAAACGAATAATGAAAGACGACTGTTGGTCAGCGCGCTGCGCGAATTTGCGATACCGGCGAGCGTGCCGGGATTGATCGCCGTGTTAAATGAAAAGCAGTCGCAGGAAATCAGAACATCGTCAATGACAAATTCAATGAGTATGAATTCGTCAATGATGAATACAAACCGCTCGATGGTTGTCAGCCGGTCAGTTGATTACTATCCGTATCGTGACGAAGCCGTCGGCGCGTTGGCGACGCAAAAGGATATTCGGGCGGCAACGCCTTTGCGGATGATTTTGCCGCAGGTCGAAAATTGGCAGCGCGGAAACGTAGTGCGGGCGATTCTTCTGTCGCGCGGTTTTTCCGTCGCCGAACAAATCGAAGCTCTCGAATTCGTTGCTAAAAATTATAATCAACCGTCTATTGATTCGAGCAGTATGATAAGCAACGTCAACGTCGTCAGAACAGACATAATCGGCGCTGAAGATGTGCCGCCGCCACCGCCACCGCATGGCAAGCCGCCGCCATATAACGATACTCTTTACAATGCTGTCAATCGTCCTTTTAACCCCTCGGACATCAAACCGCTCTTGGGTGCGCAGCTCGTCAATCAGCCGGATGCCGAGGAAGAATTGGTTACGGCTTTGATTGACCGCATCGGCGTTTTGGATACGAAAGACCCGCAGCTTGCCCTCAGTTTGCGGAAGATTATGCAGAATTGGAACGGCTCGGCAGTCAATCGTCTGCTTTTGAAAGATTTGAAAAACAATCGAGCCGATACCGATTCGGTCGTCAAACTCTTGAGTTTGCGGAAAGAGTTGCGCGAGAAACAATCAAACGACGTTTACGACATTCGCGGCGGAGCGCCGGTCGCACTCGGCATCGCGGCTTGTTTGATTGAAGACGCAAACGGTTACGACGCATTGTTGGCGGGCGAAAACACCGAAGCGAAAACGACGATGCTCGCTTGCGCGCGGCTGATTCGCGCCGTTTTGCCGGTTCGCCGCGTTGCGGAAAATCTTAAAAGTCCGAACAAAATGCTGGCACTTGCGGCGGAACGCTACCTCGAAGCGGAAGACTCGCTCGAAGCCAGACAAATCGTTTTATCGCTTCATCCGAACGAAGCGAAAATTACCGGAGCGAGAACTTTTTTTGCGCCTGGTGATTCAGCCGCCGCAAACAGCGCTCATCTGCCCGCGCTTTTCCAAAGCGTCAATGAATCGCTGCCGGCGGCGAGTTACTATATTTACCAAGGCTATTCGGAAGATTTAATTCACGCCGAAAAACGGTTGCAAAAAGAAGTCAGGGAAAATCAGGAATTGTTGGGCGTTTACGCTTACGCCGACAATTTTGTGCGCATTTACAAAGACCGAGTCGTTTTCAGTTGGCAGGAAGATCCGGCGCGTTACCGCGAGCGCGCACTCGAACCGAAAGAATTCGACAACATCAAAAGTTACCTGGCAGCTGAACAGGTTGACGAGCTGCCGCCGTTTTTGTCCGAATGCGAAGGCGAATGCGAAGGCAAAGAACTTTTGATGCTCGGTCGGCAAGGCGGTCGGCGCGTCTTCTCGCTTGGCGGCGAGCCACAGCCGAAAATTTTCGTCGGACTCGAACGTATTTTTACGGAAATGCGCGAGCCGCTGGCGAAATTGCATTACTGGCTTGAGAAAAGCGTTCCGGGTCTGGAGATTTTATTCGAGGACGAAAATCTGCAAACCGAAGCAGTTTGGAAAGCGGGCGACGATTTCCGCGTGCTGATTAACAACCAAGCGCGCCGCAAACAAATTGACCGGGAAATCGAGCAGCAGGACGAAGCCGAAGATGAAAAAATCGGCGAGATGGCAGAAGCCGAAGACAACTACGAAAAATACGAAAAACTCGAAGAGGAAAGACAAAAACGGCGCGAGCAGCGCGAGTTTGAAAATTACGGCTGGTATAAATACGCGAACGGCAAGCTCGCCGGATTAACCGAACAGCCGAGCGGCGTCGAGTTTCTGCCGAAAACGGACGGCGTGGCGATTCGTGCCGCGAGCGGTGCCTGGAAAGCCCGCGCCGACGCGTTTGAAATGCGCAGCAACAGCGAAGGTTTGTATAAAATCAGCGGCGGGCGAATGACGAAAATCCGCGAGGGCTACCACGACAAACCGCTGGTCGCGGCGAACGGTCGCTGGCTGATTACGACGAGATACGGCGAAGAAGGCAGACAGTTGATTCGCATCAATTTGTTGACGAACAAAGAATTCAACGTAAATTTTGAAGAATACCCGCTGGTCGAAGCCGTTGCCTATCTGCCGTCAATTAACCGAGTTATGCTGTTCGGCGGCGAATACGGCGAATACGAAGAAGAGACTGATTTGGCTGAAAGAGCGGGCGAATACTTTTTCCTCGACCCCCAAACCGGCGCGATTCAGAAAGCCAAAGGCGAAGTGCGCCCGCTCGCGCAGCAAACTTTTCGCCCGCTGCAATCGAACGGAAACGTCGGCGAATTTTGGGCGGCGGTTCCCGACCAAGCGAAAAACGAAACGCAAATCGGCGTGTATAATCAGAAAACGCTCGCCTTTAAGCCTTTGATGAAAATTCCGCAGATTACTTTTAACAGTATGCAGATGTGGGTTGACGCAGGCAAAGTTTATTTCGTTTACGCGGGTCATCTGCTCGCTCTGCCGCTGCCGAAGGAAATCAAACAATCTTAGAATTTTTACTGTTCTGATTCGTTCAAATTTTTGACGAAATTTATGAAAAACTACAAATACATTTTCGTTTCGTTAATTTCCCTGATTTTATTTTTCCCGCTGCCTACCTCGGGGCAGGAAAATCAGCTGGGCGAATGGATTCGCGCGCAAAGCGATAACGGCGAATTTTCCGTTGAGTTTCCCGCCGGTTACGACTTTTACGCAGATAAAGACGGCTTTTCCGCTTCGAGCGGTTCTCGATCATATTTTTTGAGCGAGATGCGAATGCTTAACGCTTATCACGAGAAAACACTGCTGAGTCTAGAGGCTTATAAAACAGATTCGCCGAAGGACGTGGCGGGTATTTTCGCCGAGAGCGACGAGAGAAACGGAGTGGAAACGAAAATCAAAGTCGGCAAATCAAAGTTCAAACAAGTTCTGATAAAGAGAGAAAATCTTTACGCCGTCCGTCGTTTTTTCACTTCGGAAACTCATATCTACATATTGACGGCGGCTTCGAGAACCGAAGAGACGCCCGCGCTCAAACGTTTTCTCGATTCGCTCCGATTCAAAACAGCCAAGATGGAAATTGAACCAACTCAAACGCCTGAGGCAAATGTGAAAACCGTTTCGTTTTCGGCTTTGAAAATTTCGCAACTTGCAATTGACTTAAATCCCGAACCGCTTAGAAAACGCGGCGACACGAAAACGCCACCGCAAGCGCCAAACAATGAAGATTCTCTACCGCTTTCTATAATCGTTAAACCGATTCCTTTTTATACGGAAGCGGCGCGGAGCGCGGGCGAAAGCGGAGTGATTCGGGTTCGCCTGACTTTTTCCAAAAACGGAAGCGTTACGAACATCGGTTTTTTCTCCGTCCTAAAAGAAGGTTTGGCGCGCCAGGCGGCTTTTGCCGCTATCAGACTTAAATTTCTTCCGGCGGAGAAAAACGGTGAAGCGATTACTTCGGTGAAATTTGTAGAATACAGTTTCAGCATTTACTAATTTTCAAGCGGCTGCTCAAAGACGGGAGACGTTCGATTTCCCTGTTTCGGCAGTCGGCGCGGCGGTCGTAAAATCTTCGCCCGGATTGATGAAAAGATTTTTCTCGAATTGATATTGCTTGTCGTAAAGCTGGCGGTAACGTCCGTTCAAATTTAATAATTCTTCGTGCGTTCCGCGTTCGAGAATCGTTCCGGCTTCGACGACGAGAATTTGGTCGGCGCTGCGAATCGTCGAGAGGCGGTGCGCGATAACGAAAGTCGTTCTGCCGCGCCGCAAATTATTTAAGCCTTCCTGAATCAACGCCTCGCTTTCCGAATCGAGCGATGAAGTCGCTTCATCAAGAATTAAAATCTTCGGGTCGGCGAGCAAAGCCCTGGCGATAGCAATGCGCTGGCGCTGACCGCCGGAGAGTTTCACGCCGCGCTCGCCGACGATGGTTTCGTATTTGTTTTCAAACCGTTCGATAAACTCATCGCAGTAAGCAATGCGGCAAACCGCTTTTATTTCCTCAAACGTCGCCTGCGGATTCGAGAAACGAATGTTGTCTAAAATCGTGCCGTCGAAAAGAAAATTGTCCTGCAAAACCACGCCGAGATGTCGACGATAGTCGCGCAGCTTGATTGTCTGCAAATTTGCGCCGTCAACCGAAATCGTTCCTCGATTCGGCTGGATAAAATTCAAAACCAAACTCAGAATCGTTGATTTTCCCGAACCCGACGAGCCGACCAAAGCGGTAGTTGTTCCGGCGGGCGCGTCAAACGAAACGCCCTGCAAAACCGGCGTGTCCGCTTCGTATTCAAAAAACACATCGTCGAAGCGAATCGCGCCTCGAATGTCGGGCAGCGATTTTTTCGCCGCGTCCATCTCGTCTTCGGTCGTCTTGTCCATCACCTCGCGGATGCGATCTAAACCGGCGAAAGCGTCAGTGATTTGCGTGCCGATGGAAGTCAATTCGATAATCGGAAATGCCATCAAACTGGTGAAGAAAATATACATAAACAAATCGCCGAGCGTCATCGAGCCAGCCATCACCGCGTTTCCGCCGACGACGATCATCACGACGCTGATTGCGCCGATTACCAAAGAGGAAAATGCGGTGACGGCGGAAACGCCCGTCAAAGATTTGGCGATATTGCGGAAAAGCCGGTGCGCGCCGCGAGCGAACGATAATTCTTCGCGCCTCTCGGCGGTGTAGGCTTTGACGATGCGAATGCCGCCGAGCGATTCGGTCAGTCGTCCCGTAACTTCAGCGTTGATTTGGTTGCGCTCGCGGAAAATCGGACGCAGTTTTTTGAACGCATACGCTAAAATTCCGCCGAAAAACGCCAGCACGACAATCGTTATGAGAGTCAGCCGCCAATTCAGATAAAACAAAACGCAGACGGAAATCATCGCCGTCAAAATGCTGCCCGCCAATTGCACGAGTCCCGTTCCGACCAGATTGCGAATGCCTTCGGCGTCGTTCATAATCCGCGAAATTAATTGCCCGCTCTGTGTCGAATCGAAATAGGAAATCGGCAGCCGCTCGATATGCGCTTGCACCCTTTTTCGCATTTCCGTAATCGCACGCTGCGCCGCCACGCCCAGAACCTGCGACAACGTAAAACTCGTCGCGCCCTGCACAAGCGTCGAGACGCCGATGGCTAAAGCAATCCATTTGAGCATCTCGAAACGCTGTTTGATAATAATTTCGTCAACCAGATATTTCGAAGACGCGGGCAAAACCAGTCCGGCGAGCCTGCTGATAATCATTAACAACCCGCCGAGCGCAAGCCGCCAGCGGTAGGCATAAATCAAATCTTTCGCTTCAAACCACGCCTTTGAAAAGCTAAAGCGTTTTTTCTTCGGTTCTTCTTCGTTTGTCATTATTTTGATTATAACAATTTGCGAAGAATTTCGACGCGCGGTCTGTTAGGACATTACGCAATCGAATCGTTGCTTTCGCCGAATCTCATCCGATCGAAAGTTGTCTTTCAGCCAGAAGCGCGGCTTCGAGTTATCCAAACCTCAAAGCCACGCTTCCTTGCCAAAATAAGCTGACGGTTACGGCAGATAACACGCCGTAATAGGCGCATCGCCGTTTTGACCAAATCACTTGGTTGTCAATTCGCTTGCGCTTCGCGGCAACTACTGAATGCCGGTTGAGAGTCTGAGAACAGCGACACGACGGCGCGCTGCTTGCCGTATTTATTGAGTATTTGCGGCGGCAACCGGAATATCGCTGCTCGCTCCGAACTGATGTGTAGTGAATTGTCCGTTTGAGCTTTGCAAAATATACCAAATGCCGTTGCGATAAACGGCGATGTCGGTTCGTCCGTCGCCGTCGTAATCTCCCGGCACCGGTTTGTCCGTCGCTAAACCCCAATTGACGGCGCGAAAAGCATTATCTGAGCTTTGCAGGATATACCAAATGCCGTTCGTCGAGACTTGGCGGAAAACCGCAAAATCTGTGCGCCCGTCGCCGTCGTAATCGCCGGGAACTATCCGGTCGCCGTTGGTGCCGAACTGCTGCGCTTGGAAAGTGTTGCTGTTGCTTTGCATGACATACCAGGTTCCGTCTGACGGGCGGAAAACGCTGATGTCGGTGCGTCCGTCGCCGTCAAAGTCGGCGGGCGAACTGCGATTGACGCTGACGCGCACGGCTGAATACAAATCGAGATTGCCGGAGCCGCCGGGACGATTTGAGGTGAAATAAAGAACCGTGCCGTCGGGGGAAAGAGCCGGCTGAGTGGCGCCGCCACCGGCGTTGAGACCGCCGACGGAGACTGGCGGATTCCACGGCGCTGAAACCGAAGCGCGGGTGGAAACAAAGATGGCGAAAGCAGTCCCAAGACGATTTGAACCGACGAAGATTTCCAAACCGTCGCGGCTGATTGCCGTGCGTGCTTCGTCTGCCGCGCTCTTCAATTCGCTGACAGGGGTCGGCGGATTAAATGTGCCGTCGGCATTGCGCGTACTTTGAAAAATGTCTTTCACGTTGATTGTGCCGCTCGCGCGGTCGCTGGTAAAAAAAAGCGTGCCTGCGCCGGTTGCCGGGTCAACAAAATAATTTCCGTTCTGCTCGTTGAAAGTCGTGTTGAGAGGCGCGCCGAGATTGACGGGCGCAGTCCAGCCGAAATCGTTGTTCGGGTCGGCGCGCGTCGAAAGATAAAGGTCAACGCCGCCGATTCCGCCCGGACGCTGGCTTTGCATAAATAACTCGCGCCCGTCGGGTGAAATGCTCGTCGGGGAATCGCCGCTGCTCGTGTTGAGCATCGCCACATTTTGCGGCGCGCCCCACGCCGACGAGAGCGTGGCGCGCTGCGAAACGTAAATGTCTAAGCCGCCTTGTCCGCCCGCGCGATTGCTGGCGAAATAAAGGCTCAAACCGCCCGGCGCGAGAGTCGCAGACTGCTCATCGTCTGCCGAGTTGACCGCCGCGCCCAAATTTTGCGGCATACTAAAAGTCGAAAAGCACGCCGCCGCGTCCGGCATTGAATTGTTGTTTTGCGAAAGCGTCAAAATCGGCATTTGCGCCAATAAAGCAGTTGCCGCGAGCATCGTTAAAACAGTTTTGGTTTTCATATGGATTTCTCCTTTTCTTTCTCTACTGTGAAATTTCTATGGCTTTTAAGTTGTTGTCATACACCAACACTTTTTTCGCTTTTTGCCGTCGTTTGCTCGAAATACAGGTCTTCATAAACAAATAACCGGAACAGAGTTGAGATAAGTCAGAACCGTCTGTTTTGTGCGGGCGGTTCTGACTAATTTGCCTAACGGTCACAACGGCGAGGTGTCATGTAATTGAGAAAAACATAATTAGCGACATTGCGCCCGACGGATTGACCGGCTTCCTGATCGAATCGGAAATGAATTCCGCCGTAAATGCGGCTTTCTGCCGCTTCATTCGCCATCGCCGTAAAACTCGGATACGAGCGCGTCCAGCCGGGCATGCCGGGCGTTGTGTTTTCCCAAGTGTGTTGAAATTCAATATCGTCACGTCCGAAAAACAAAGCGAAAATCGTCGCATGCGTCATACTGACTCCTGCCTGATTCCCCGCATACGCCGGATACGGCGGCGCGATGTTCAACGGAGTCCAATTGGGATCCGCCTCGGTGTTCGGATTGCCGTCTTCGTCTGCTCGGCGAACTGCCGTTACAGGGCGCCACAAATTGTATCGGAATTTGCTCGTAAAAGTAGTCAGTAATGTGTCATGAACAGCGATGTGAAACAAGGCAAAAAGCCGGGCGTTTTCAACCGTTGTGTTGTTGCGCGAAACGGCGAGATCGCGGGCGACATTATTCCAGGTGAGAAAAATCGTAATGGGAGTGATCAGGTTGTCGTACCAAATTCGCGCGATTAAAGTTTGCTCCTCAGTGCGAGTTGTGCTGTTGACTGCACCGATTGCTTTGACTTCGTTTAAATCAGTAGCATAGCGCGCGCTCGTCAAAGCTGGTGGCGGCGCGGGCATAAACTGAGAGTTGCTCATTACGGCAAACGGTAGAACCCCGGGAAAATGCGTAAAACGTGCAGAGACATTGGCGGGCGGAACTGGCTGCCAGTTACCTGGAGTCGGCAGCAAAACATACGCTGGCGGCGTGACGTTCCAACCATCATTGTTGCGAAATTGCAACATTCGAGTTGCGACCGTTTGACCGATTCGGATTCCTTCATGGGCTCGATTCGGCGAAATTCCCTCAAGTGAATTGGCTAATTCTGCATCGAAAACAGCTTGGCGGCTCGGATACAATCCGACTAAAACGTCATGCGCGGCTTTGGCGGCGGCGGCGTCAATCGAAGCGCGGCGGCTGGCGGGAACTTCGATTAAATAAGGTGTGTAAGTTCGGTCAATCGAATTGACGGCATCGAACATCGCCGCATGCATCATCGCGTAGCTGCGAACAGGAAAAATTGTCGCCGACGGATGCACTCCGGGAGTACGAATTGTTTCGGTCAGAACGCGATTCCACCGCAAAATCACATTTTCAAGCGGTGGGTTATCTTGCGTCGAGTTTTTATCTTCCTGCGCCCGAATGTTTACCTGGACGCAGATTAAAATCGTGATTGCCAAAAGACAGCGTAGAAATAGTTTGTAGTTCATTTGATTTGTCTCCTTAATTTTTGTTTTAGCTTGTAACTTTCTTGATTGTTAAAGGCGCGCCGGGAGTGTCCAATCAGATTCTTGTTTCTGTCGGCGCATTGTGCTAAAATGCTCGACCTAAGACGATTTTTTTAGCTGTGAAATCCGCCGCCCTGCGCAACGTGAGAGCGAGGTTACACGGAAATACGCCGGAGAATCTTTCGGTTTTCTTGAAATTTGCGTTCTTTTTATATTCCTTTAAGATTCTTTCCCCGATTAAGCGGTTAAAAATGCGTTGGGCAGAGCGGCGATTGAGAGGCGCGTCGGTGGTAATTTTTGTTTGTAAGTCTTTCACCTAAATTGTCATTACATGATAGAAAGGGATTTTTCAGAATTCTCCCGGTGTCTCGTTGATTCTCTGTAAACGGGTATGTCTGAAAGAGGCGGAGAAATATATGAGTTTGGCGAGTTTCGCCTTAATGTGACGGAACGCTTTTTAGTGCGTTCCGCCGCCGGCGAGCGCGTGCCGCTTTCGGAAAAGGCTTTTGAAACGCTGTGCGTGCTGGTGCGAAACGACGGGCATCTGGTTTCTAAAAACGAATTGTTTAATCGAGTTTGGGCTGAATCGTTCGTTGAAGAAAACAATCTGAACAAATGTATCCACGCGCTGCGGCGAGCGTTGGGCGAACAGCGAGGAGGAGAGCAGTTTATTGAAACAATCAAAAAACACGGCTTCCGTTTCGTCGCCGAAGTCCGGCGCATCGGGTTGGAGGAAACAGCCGACGCCGTTCACCGGAAAAACGGATTTCAACCAAAAATAAACGGAAACTCGTCCGCAGAATTTCCGCAATTGCCTAAACAAATCGAAACGCAAAAATCAGGTGCGGTCGTCGCTCTGGCGGATTGGCGACGCGGAGCAGATGAAAACGAGGCAGGCGAACAAGTTTCACCATCAACTGCGTCCGAAGAATCAAAACAAACCGTCAGACCGGAATCAGTTCCCGCAAAGCCGAACAGTGAGAGCAAATCTACGCCTAAATACCGCTTGCCGCTCGTTGTTTTTGCGCTGGCGGCGTTTCTCATCGGCGCAAGCGTTCTCGGTTATTATTTCTACAGCGGCAAAAGGGTTTCAAGCGGCGCGGACGGCAAAAAATCAATTGCCGTTTTGCCGTTGAAGCCGATCAACGCGGCGAACCGCGACGAAATTTACGAAGTCGGGATTGCCGATTCCTTGATCCACCGGCTCGGTTCATTAAAAGGATTTATTGTTCGTCCTTTGAGCGCGACGCGCAAATATACAGACATCAATCAAGACGCGCTTGCTGCCGGGCGCGAGCAAAAGGTTGATTATGTTCTCGCCTCAAATTATCAGCTTGCAAGCGGGAAAATCCGTGTTACCGCGCAGCTTTTTAATGTGGCGAGCGGGCAGATTGAAGAAACTTATCAAAGCAAGGAAAAAGATGCGGGAGATGTCTTTGCAATGCAGGACGCAATCGCGGGCGAGATGGAAAACAAATTGCTGGCACGGTTTGCGACCACTTCAACAAGTCCGGCAGCAAGGCGCGGGACGACGAACGAAGAAGCGTATCGGCTCTATTTGCAAGGCAGAAATTTAACGGCGCGATACTCTCCGGCAAATTTGCAGAAAGCAGTTGAATACTTTGAGCAAGCCGTCAAACTCGACCCGAATTTCGCGCCCGGATATTCGGGAATGGCTCACGCTTATATTTTGTCGGGCTTTGGGGGCGGCGACCTGCCCCGCGTCGAGAATGAAAAGGCGCGGGAAGCAGTCACCAAAGCCTTGGAACTCAACAGCAATTTGGCGGAAGGTTATGCGGTTCGCGGACAATTAAAACTTGTCTATGAATGGGATTTCGCCGGAGCGGAAACAGACCTGCTCCGCGCCATCGAATTGGAGCCGAACAACGATTTGGCGCACTGGGTTTATGCTCTCTTTTTAAACTATCGCGGACGTTTTGACGAAGCTCTGGCGGAAATAGAAACCACGCTGGCGATTGACCCTAACTCGCTTTTCTACCTGCGAGAGCGCGGACGATTTTTGTATTATGCCCGCCGTTACGACGAGGCGATTGTGCAATTAAAACGGGCAATTGAGTTGGACGAAAATTCCGGAATAGTTTGGAGTTTTCTCTGGCTCGCCTACGAAATGAAGGGCGACGATGCCGGAGCTTACGAGACGTTTATAAAATATCAAAAACATAGGAATTCCGAACACATCGAAGTTTATCAAAAGGCTTACGAAACTGCGGGCTGGCAAGGCGTCAGGCAGAAACTTTTAGAGTTTAACAAACTCAACGAACACAAGCCCGGAAGTAATCTTTTCGCCAACGCAAGGCAATGCGCCCTGATGGGCGAAAAGGAGCAGGCGTTTGAATATCTAAACAAAGCGTTAGAAAAGCGTCAGAGTCAGATGATCAGGCTGAATGTCGAACCGGCTTTGGATTCCCTGCGCGACGACCCGCGCTTCGATGAATTGGTCAGGCGAGTCGGGTTGAAGTAAAACGCAGCCGTTTGTTACGGTTCATTACTTACTCACCAAACTTAATGAAATACAAAGCTCTGCACAGGTCAGTCTTTTTTATCATTACCGGTTTATTACTAGCCGTTTCGCTATCATCTGTTTTCGCTCAATCGCAAGCCTTGAATGGGCAAATCGAAGGCACGGTTTTAGACCAAACAGGCGCGGCTGTGCCGAATACCGTTATCACGGTTACAAACATCGAAACCGGCGCGGCTAGAGCCGCATCAACCGACGAAAGCGGCGTTTACCGATTTCCTCTTCTGCCGCTCGGAACTTACCGCATCGTTGCCGAAGCCGCAAATTTTAAGCGGTTTGTCCGCGAAGGAATCGTTTTAACCACCGGACAAACCGCGACGGTTGATTTTAATTTACAGACGGGCGAAGTTCGGGAAATCATTACAGTTTCAGCGGATACTTCAGTAGCTGACGCGGGCAAAATTGATTTGGGGCGCGTGATTAATACGCGCGAAGTGCGGAATCTCCCGCTTGTTCAGCGCAACCCTTATAACTTCGGACTGCTGCAAACGAACGTGACGGGTCGCCCGGTTCGCGGATTCGCTTTTCCGACGTTCAATGCCAACGGCTATCTGCGGCGGGTCAATTACCAGATTGACGGCAACACCAACACGCAGGGCGACCGCGGCGCGGTTCGTCTTATGCCGGTTTCAGAGGTTTACACGAGGGAAATTCAACTGGTCACGAACGGTTTTGCCGCCGAGTTCGGCAACACGCCCGGAATGATTATGAACGTCGTTACGCCTTCGGGAACGAATAAATTCAGCGGCGCGGTCAGCTATCTTTTTCGGCGCCCAAAATTTTACTCGCGCCCGTTTTTTTACCGTTCGTCCGAAGACGTGCCGGACAACAAAGCCGATAACCTGACGGCGACAATCGGAGCGCCGATTATCCGTGACCGCTGGCATTTTTATTTCGGTTACGAAAACATCTACCGCGGCGACAAAGCCGCCGCCCCGCGGCTCATCACAATCACTCCGGCAAACCGGACGCGCCTTATCGCCGCCGGATTATTGCCTTCGATTTTCCCGCTCGCCATTCCGAGTTTGGAAAGAGTATCTTTTTATATTTTTCGGACTGATTTTCAATTGAATCAAAGCAATCGTCTCTCGACGCGTTTTAACCATTCGGATTTGCGTTCCGAAAACTTTATTCCGGGCGGACTCAACACGCTGGAACGCAGCACCGACGCCCACACGATAGATTTCGCGCTGGCGGTTCAACTCGCCTCATACACGCCGAAAACTTTAAACGAATTTCGCTTCCAATCCGCCTGGCGTCGAAATACAAACAACGGCGGCACAAGAAACGAGTTTTCCGGCACGGGACCTTCAATCAGGATTACGGGCGTAGCGAATTTCGGCTCGCCGCCAGCAGCGGACGGCATTCTTCCGACGTTCAGAATAACTCAATTTCAAGACAATTTAACCCGCACAACCGGCAGGCACGTCGTCAAATTCGGCGGCGGTTTCGCTTTCTACAACCACACCGAGCGGGCGGCAATTTCCAGCGAATACACATTTCCGACGATTGCCGCTTACGTCGCCTCCCGCAACGGCAGCAGTCCGCGCGGCTACACTTTTTACGAAGAAACCTTCGGCGACCCGGAAATCAACTACCGAGCGATTTTCTGGAATTTCTTCGCGCAGGACGATTGGAAACTGACGCGCCGTTTGAAAATCAATTACGGCTTGCGCTATGACCTTTACCTGATTCCTAAAGCCGATGCTTCCTCGCCTTTTCCCGCGTCGCGTAAATTCAACGTGGACAAAAACAATTTCGCGCCCCGACTCGGAATTGTCTATGTCTTGCGCGAGGGAACGCGCCCGACGATTCTTCGCGCCGGTGCGGGAATTTATTACGATCAACCGCTTTTGGCAATGTATCGGCGGGCTTTACAAAACAACGGAACAAAATTTTTCAGTTTGAGTTTTACGCCGCTATCGGCAAATGCGCCCGCTTTTCCGAACACTTTTTCCGGTTCTTTGCCGCCGCTCGACATTGACGCCGTCGCGCCCGATTTTGAAACGATGTATGCGATTCACACAAATTTTCAAATCGAACAGGCGATTACGGAAAATCTCTCGTTCGCTGTCGGTTACGTCCGTTCCGTCGGTCGTCATATTCCGGTTTACCGCAACATCAATGCGACGAATCCGATTCGCTTTCTGGCAGACGGCAGACCTGTTTTTAGCTCCAGACTCGACGCGAGATTTAACGTCGTTCAAATGGTCGAAGCCGCCGGAAATTCAAACTACGACGCGCTGACTGTACAACTCACCAAACGCCTTTCACGCGGGCTGCAATTCAGCGCCAATTATACGCTCTCGAAAGCCACCGACGACGCGCCCGAACAAAATATGGTGACCGCCAACATTCAAGGTTTGGTTTTGTCCGACCCGACCAATCGCCGCCTCGACAAAGGCAATTCGTTCTCCGACCAGCGCCATACTTTCGCGTTGAGTCTGGTCGCACGCCCGCAGTTTACTTTTGCAAACAAAACGCTGCACTATTTTTTCAACCACAACCAATTCGGCATCATCGCCACTGTCAACAGCGGCGAAATGTTCAACATTATTTCCAACTCCGACCTCAACGGCGACGGCATTTCGACTTCGGACAGACCTGTCGGCATCCGGCGCAATTCGGGGACGACTCCGCCCCAATACAACGTAGATTTGCGCTATTCGCGTTTTTTGAATTTCACCGAGCGTTACCGCCTTGAAGTTTTCGGCGAATTCCAAAATCTTTTCAACATCAACAGCATCGTCAGCTATACCAATACTTCGGTAACAAATGTAAATTCGACGACCGGCGAATTAATCGGCGGACTTCCCGATTTCCGCGCCCGCAATCAATCAACCGCGCAGGAAAGCCGTCAATTTCAGCTCGGCTGCAAGTTTATTTTCTGAGTTTGAGTTAACCTGGATTTCGCGTCTCATAAAACAGCAAAAACAATTAACGAATTACACGAAGCTAGAGTTTTATGCGCGTTATCCCGCGCGGTCGCCCGGCAGAAATCAAATCGCTTTTGAATATGCCGAAACGACGGGCGACATTTCAATTGCAGATTTGAAATGATAATCCTTACAAAACTCGTGTAAAATAATTTAACTTATGCGCGACATCCCGGTCGGCAACGGCTCGCTGCTCGTTACCTTCGACGACAAATATCAAATCCGCGACGTTTACTTCCCGCACGTCGGGCAGGAAAATCACACGGAAGGCTTTCCGTTTCGCTTCGGCGTTTGGGCGGACGGCGAGTTTTCGTGGATTTCCTCGGACGATTGGAAGCGCGATCTTCGCTATCTCCCGGAAACGCTCGTCACTGATGTCAGAGTGACCAACGAAACGCTCGGCATCGAAATCGTTTGCAACGACACGGTTGCCAGCCACGAAAACATTTTTCTGCGGCGCGTGCGCGTGAGAAATCTGCGCGACGCGCAGCGCAAAGCGCGCGTTTTTCTGCATCACGATTTTCGCATCTACGAAAATAAAGTCGGCGATACGGCGTTTTACGACCCGGACAGTCTCGCGCTCGTTCATTATAAAAAGCACCGCTACTTTTTAATCAACACGGCGCCGCATTTCGACGTTTTCTCGACGGGCAGAAAGGCTTTCGGCGAACAAAAAGGAACTTGGACGGATGCCGAAGACGGCATTTTAAGCGGCGGCGCGATTACCGAAGGTTCGGTTGATTCGACCGTCGGCGTTTATCTTTATTTAGCGGCGGGCGGCGAGCAGGATTTTTTTTACTGGATTTGCGCCGGAACTTCGCACGACGAAGTGATCAAACTCAATCGCCACGTTGCCGAACAAACGCCGCAGCAGTATTTGAACTACACGGGCAATTACTGGCGCGTTTGGGTGAATAAAAATGATACCGACTTTGCCGATTTACCGGCAGAAATCGTCGAACTTTACAAGCGTTCGCTGCTTATCATTCGGACGCAGACCGACAACGACGGCGCGATTCTCGCCGCCAACGATTCGGACGTTACCGAACGCGCGACCGACCATTACAGTTATTTGTGGACGCGCGACGGCGCGTTTGTCGCCAATGCGCTCGACCTCGCCGGTTACTCATTTTTGACCCGCAAATTTTACGAATTGTGCGCGGCGATTATTCACCCGAACGGTTACTTCTCCCAAAAATATAATTCCGACGGCACGGTCGCCTCGGGCTGGCACGCGGCGTGGGATGTTTGGGCGCAAAAGCGATTAGCGCCGATTCAGGAAGACGAAACCGCACTCGTGATTTGGGCTTTGTGGAAGCATTACGACAAATTTCGGGAGATTGAATTCGTCCGCAAATTTTATCGCTCCTTGATCATAAAAGCGGCAGATTTTATGGTGAATTTCCGCCATTCCGCGACCGGGTTGCCTGCCCCGTCTTGGAATCTATGGGAAGACCGGCGCGGCATTCATACGTTTACTTGTTCGACGGTCGTCGGCGGTTTGCGGGCGGCGGCGAATTTCGCCCGATTGTTCGGCGAAAACGAGCGCGCTGAAATTTATGAAACGGCGGCGACGGAAATTGTTACGGCGATGCGCGAGCATCTTTACAGCGATGAGTTAAAAAGATTTTTGCGCGGCTTGCATTTTCACGGCGACGATTATTACGAACCGGATCAGACGGTTGATGCTTCCCTTTTCGGCGCGTTTTATTTCGGAGCGTTCGACGCCAAAGACGAACTGGTAAAAAATACGATGCGGGCGATTGAGGAAAAACTTTGGCTGCCGACCGATGTCGGCGGCGTGGCGCGTTTTGAAGCCGACGGTTATATGCGCGTGTCTGAAGATTTGGCGGGCAATGCTTGGTTTATCTGCACGCTTTGGCTGGCGGATTATTACATCGCTCGCGCCGAAACGAAAACTGATCTGCAAAAGGCGCTGGAGATTTTAGATTGGACGGCGCAGCACGCTTTGCCCTCGGGCGTTTTAGCCGAACAGATTCACCCGACGACGGGCGAGCCGGTTTCCGTCGCGCCGCTCACCTGGTCGCATTCGACGTTCGTGGCGACGACGATAAACTATCTTCACAAACTCAAACAATTCAACAACAAAGCACGCAGGCGCGGAGACGCGAAGAAAAGTTAAGTTTAATTTTTCCTTTGAGTCCTTCGCGTCTCCGCGTCTTTGGCGTAAAATCTATCAAATGAGAAGAGCAAAAATTTTAGCCACACTCGGACCGGCGACTAATACGCAGGAGAAAATCGAACAACTGATTAACGCCGGACTAAACGCCGTGCGGATCAATATGTCGCACGGCACGCAGGACGAACACGACGAAACGATACGAATGGCGCGGGCGGCGGCAAAGCGTCTCGATATGCCGCTGGCGATTCTGGTTGATTTGTCAGGTCCGAAAATTCGCACCGGACGATTAAAAGAAGGCACGACGGTTTTTCTCGAAACCGGCGCCAGATTCGTGATCACTTCGCGCGAGGTCGAAGGCACGGCTGAAGAAGTTTCAACTAATTACAAGGAACTGCCGAAATTAGTCGAAACGGGCGCCCGCATTCTGCTCGACGACGGCGCGATTGAACTGGTCGTCGAATCCGACACGGAAACCGATGTCGTCACGCGCGTCGTCAGCGGCGGATTGCTCGCCGAACGCAAAGGAATAAATTTACCGAACACGAGTTTGCCGATTCCGTCTTTAACCGAAAAAGACCGCGTGGATTTAGATTGGGCGATGAAACAAAATGCCGATTACATCGCGCTCTCGTTTGTGCGCCGTGCCGAAGACTGCAAGGAAGCCAGAGATTTAATCAAAAAATCGCACCAGCGCGCGTTAGGCAGACCGCTGCTCGTCGCCAAAATCGAAAAGGCGGAAGCGATAGAAAATCTCGACGCGATTCTCAAAGAAACCGACGGCGTGATGGTCGCGCGCGGCGATTTAGGCGTCGAGACGAGCGCGGAACTCGTGCCGGTTTACCAAAAACAGATTATCGAAAAAGCGGTTCTCAACGATAAATTCGTCATCACGGCAACGCAAATGTTGCAGTCAATGATCGTCAGTCCGCGCCCGACGCGCGCCGAAGCCTCAGACGTGGCGAACGCGGTCTGGGACGGAACCGACGCGGTGATGCTGTCGGCGGAAACCGCCGCCGGACAATATCCGGTCGAATCGGTCGCTACGATGAAACGCATCATTGATTCGGCGGAGACCGTCAAGACTGGAAAGTTAAAACGTCCGGTCAAATTTATGGAGGCACCGACCGGCAGAACTTCGCAGGCGTTGTGCAAAGCGGCGGCGATTTGCGCGCGCGAAATTACAACTGACAAAGTTGCCGTTTTCACCGAATCCGGTTTAATGGCGCGGCGTTTATCATCGGTGCGTTCCGGTTTGCAGACGTTCGCTCTGACCAATTCGGACGACGTGCGAAATCAACTCGCCTTAATCTGGGGCGTGAAACCGTTCTGCCACAATGATAAGGAAACGACCGAAACGATGCTCGACGAAGGCGAAAAAACTTTACTCGACGCGGCGGTGGTCACAAGAGGCGAAACGATTGTGATGATGGCTGGGCGGCTTTCGGGTTTGGGTTTGTCGAGTTCGGTGATTGTTTGGACAATCGGCGAAGACACGCCGCGCCGATAATACGAATTTGTATTCGGGAATACAGTTTAACGCAAATAAATTTGCTAGACTCAAAAAGTTTAACGAACTTTATTACTAAGGAGATTTCCGACGAATGATAAACAAGCATCAACTTTCCGCCAATGCCGGCGAGACGGCTGATTTCGACCGCGGCTCGATTTTTTTCATCGGCACGGCGACGGTGATTCTGCGCTACGCCGGTTTCACGATTTTGACCGACCCGAATTTTCTGCACGCGGGCGACCACGTTCATCTCGGCTACGGCTTGACGAGCGAAAGATTGACCGAACCGGCGATCAATATCGAGGATTTGCCGCCAATTGATTTGTGCGTTTTGTCGCATTATCACGGCGACCATTTCGACCAGCTCGTCGAGGAAAAATTAGACAAAGATTTGCCGATTGTAACGACCAACGCGGCGGTCGCCGAACTCGAAGCAAGGAATTTTCGCAAAGGAATCGGGCTTGACACTTGGGAATCAATCGAATTCAAAAAAGGCGAAGCGCGTCTTCGGATTTCTTCGATGCCCGGACAGCACGGACCCGGCATCGTTGATTTCGCTATGCCCGACGTGATGGGCAGCATTCTCGATTTTGAAACCGAAACGGGCGAGCGCTCTTTGCGGCTGTATATTTCGGGCGATACGCTCGTCATTGACGAACTCAAGGAAATCCCCGCAAGATTTCCCGAAATTGACATCGGACTTTTCCACCTCGGCGGTACGCGCGTTCTCGGCGTTTTGGTCACAATGGACGACGAGCAGGGCGTCGAAGCGATTCAAATCATTGATCCCGACACGGCGATTCCGATTCATTACAACGACTACGATGTTTTCAAATCGCCGCTTGAAGATTTCAAACGCGCCGCGACCGAAGCCGGATTAGACGAAAAAATGGTTTATTTGGCTCACGGCGAAACTCACAACTTTGAAATTCCGGCGAGCCGCAAAATGAAAACTTCAAGTTAGAAAATGTGCGCAGTTAATAAAAAAGAAACAGCATTTTGACAGTGCCGCTTCTTTTTTACTTTTTACAAACCCGTTATTTCATCGGATCGTGTCCCCAATTCATCAACGAATAACGCCAATTCGTTTCGGAAATGTCGCCGTCAGGTCGCTGCGCCGAATGGCGATGCACGTAGCCGACGACTTTTTTCATAAACTTGAAATCGTCGGCGCTGTATTCGTCCTGCTTTTTCCCCAAAATTTCGACGATGCGCCTGCCCGATTGATGACCGATTGATTCGTCGTCCTCGTCCGACTTAAAGCCGACGCGTTTCGATTCGTCGCTGTCGAGCCATTTCTCGATTTGCCCGGCGGTCATATTAACCGCTTGTTTGAATTCGCCGAGAGTTTCTTTGTCAATCGTTTCTAAACTCATTATTTCTTCCCCTTTTTCACTGCCGTTTTCTTTTTCAAAGCCTCGGGTTTGTGCGCCGCCTCTGCGCCGGTTTTTTCGCTCTCGACCAGATATTCCGGGTTATCTGCAGAAGCGGCAACGTGATGACCTTTGATGTCTGTCGGTTTGGTCAGCTTCTTTTTCACCGTGCCGGAAGTCGTTCCCTGCGACGTTTCCCACTCGACTTTATCGCCTTTTTTCAATTTATCAGCCATTGCTGGTTGCCTCCTGTGCATCTTCATTGACGATTTGTTTGCCGAGTTTGTTCGGGTCGAAATAAGCGTGAAAGCGCGTTATTTTGTCGCCGCCGGTTTCCAGAATGCTTACCCCGTCGTATTCAAATTCGTGTCCTTCGCCGCTCGTGCCGCTCGTCGTCCATTCGAGCGCGGTTCGGTCGCCCGTGATGATTTCGTTGCGAAAAGTTGATTCGACTTCGCCGAAACTTTCGCGGTAGCTCGCCCAGAATTTTTCCGCGCCGATGTTTTTGTCCTCGGTTACGACGTTGCCGATTTCGCAGTCTTCGCTAAAAAGACCGACGATTGTTTCCAAATCGCGGTCTCTTTCCAACTTGTGCAGCGCGTCAATAAATTGTTTTGCAATGTTCTCAGCCATTTGATTTACCTTCCCTTTTTTATTCGTAATTTGAAAAACCGTATGACTAGAATCGGATATGAAAAACGGTTAGTCAAGCAAAGTAAAGTGGAAAAGTGAAAAGGTGAAAAAGCGAAAAAGTTTGGTTGACAAAAGCACCCGGCGTTTTCGTCTTTTCACCTTTCCGCTTTACTTACTTTTAAGATTTTTTCGTGAAAAAATTTGTTCTGAATCGGCTTAGTCTTTAAGTTTGTTTCCGGCGGTAAATTTCCGTTTGAATTCGTTTATTCCGCGCTCAAAACCTGCGCCACCGTTTCCTTTTTCAAGCCTTTACCGCCCGCGCGGTTGTTGTAATCCGAGAGAGAAATCTGCGGGTCGCGCCAGGCGTCGAGATGCCCGACCTGGTGGACGCATTGAATCGTGCAGGTCGGCGCGCACCACTTTTCCGTGATGTATTCGCGCCGCATATCTTCGTGCGTATATTCGAGCAAAGGAATGCCGGGCGTGCCGCGCTGCTGCGAACACCAACTGACAATGCCGCTTTCGTCAACATACAAATATCTTGCGCCGGCACGACAGCGCCATTCGTATTCGCCGCCGTCAACGAGTTGGTCTTGAAACCAATTCCAACGCGCGTAGCTTCTGGTTCCTTTGGCTTTGATTTCCTTGTAAACTTCTTTTTCGCGTTCCGTCAAACCTTTATTCAAACCGTCGCTGTCGTGAATGACGCCGACTGTCGAAGAAAATCCTAATTCGATAGCGCGGTTAGCAATAATCAACGCTTCTTCGGGATTTGCCACGCCGCCGCCGACCACCGAATTGATATTGACTTTGAATTTCGCGTAGTCGCGCAAGTTGACGAGTTTCGCGTCCAAAACCTTTAGACTCTTTTTCGATACGTCGTCCGGCGTGACGTTATCAATCGAGATTTGCAGATAATCGAGTCCGACTTCGTTTAATCGTTTGACTTTTTCGGGCTGAAAATAATAACCGTTCGAGATGAGTCCGGCAATCATTCCGTGATGCCGTATGCGCGCGATAATCTCGAAAATCTGCGGGTGCATCATCGGCTCGCCGCCGCTAATAGTGATGACCGACGAGCCGAATTCAGCCAATTTATCAATTCGCTCCAACATTACATCAATC
>CADCUR010000268.1 GCA_902805935.1 uncultured Pyrinomonadaceae bacterium | reverse complement strand
GCCTAACGTTGCCGGTAATCAAAACAACGTTACCGCTCAGTTCGGCGGCAATATCGCCTTGAAAAAAGGCTTCGCATCAATGATGCGAAGCCTTTTTTTATTCTTTTTCGATTGCCGTCTAGCCGGTGACGGTGGCGCTCAGAGTTTCGCTCCACGCGCCGTTCGAGCCGTCGCGCAAGCGCCAGCGCAGCATATAATGCGCCATCGCTCCGGCTTTTTCGCCCGCGTAATCGGCAAGATACGGCGTTTCGGTGTCGAGCGTGAGAAACTGGCATTCGCTTTCGTCAACCGGCGGCGCGCCGCCGATTTTCCGGTGAATTTCGCAGCCCAGCACGCCGCGCGGTCGGCGTTTCGAGTCGGGCGTGGCTTCGTCCGAGAAATGAATCAGATGCTCAAGCCGCCGGCTCGTGTCAACTTTGCCCGCCGGACGAGTCGCGCTTGAAGGCGCGTCGCCCGCCGCGCCGGTCGGCACGCCGAGCTTGCCGAGATCAGACTCGGACGCGCCGTATAATTTCGCCTGTTTGACGAGCAGCGTCATCAAATCTTCGAGTTCCAGACGGCTCTGGTTTTTTTTCTGCGTTTGCGAGCGCGCGTCGGCTTGCGCGGCGACGTGCGCCGTCACCTCGCCGGCAAAAGCGTTGCTTTTCGCCAGCAAATCCGTCGCCTGCGCCGCCGTCGCGTGATAACTGGCGGGCGCGCCGCTCAAATTCGTGTGCATCAGCGCGGCAGCCTCGACCAATTCGGTATCGGTTAAATCGTCCGGGAATTTATTCATAAGTGTATGCTCCTGATTTTTGAAAAATTAAAGAAATAAATTGAAAATGTGAGGGGCGTGTTCTGAATTTATAGCAGAAAAATAAAAAATAACCGAAATTTTTTTCATAAAATCCCGCTCATTTTCCAAAAAAAAACGCATTATTCATCAAAAACCGTCGAGCGAAACGGTTTTTCCGAAGCCGAAAAATCATTTCCCGCCCTGAAAAACAATTTTCCCGGACTCGGAAAACCTCTCCCCGAAGCCGAAAAATCATTTCCCCGAACAGTAAAATCTCTCCCGCATACGCGAAAACGCTTCCCCGCAGCGGAAAACGCTTTCCCCAAGCCGGAAATTCTCTTTCCATAGGCGGGAACGATTGAGATTGTATGTTGACATCAAGTGGTAAAAGCTGGCAAGCTTTTGCCGCTTTCCAAAAGAGTATCAA
>CADCUR010000267.1 GCA_902805935.1 uncultured Pyrinomonadaceae bacterium | reverse complement strand
TTAAAAGTCCTTTGTCGGGATGGAATGTTTATCGGCTGCATTCCTCTCCGACATTCGCCGCCGGACAGCGATCAAATTTGTATTGGTAATACGATACGAAACTATTGTGATGGAAAGAATTTTATCACACGGCTTTTGTCCGCGACAACAATCTTTTTGTCGTCGCGGACAAACTGAGAAGAAAAATCATCTTTTTCAAACGTCTGAAAACTTGCCGATTTTTTCGAGTGTTACCTCGGCGGACGTTTATCTGCCGGAACATTGGCGTAAACGTCTTCATACTTGGCATAGCCGTCTTTGACGACCGTCGTCATCAGATTGTCTTTATCAACCGTCGTGACTTCGAGCAGAATCGCCTGGATGTCTTTGCCGAGCGCGTCGTTTTTGAAAGGCTGCGCTCCGGTCAGCGGTTCTTTTTTCGCCAATTTCATCGCCGCTTCGACCGCCGCGTTTGCCAGCGGAATAATCGGTTTGTAAATCGTCATCGTCTGTTTGCCTTCGGCGATGCGCTGGAGCGCGTCTTTCTGCGCGTCTTGTCCGGTAACTAAAACTTTGCCCGTCAATCCTCTTTTTTCCAAAGCCGAAATCGCGCCGCTCGCCATTCCGTCATTCGAGACGACAATCGCGTCAACCTTGTCGCCGTGTTGCGTTAAAGCATTTTCCACGAAGTTCAGGGCTAATTCCGGCTTCCAATCGGTGATGAATTGGTTGGCGACGATTTTGATGTCGCCACCGTCGGTCGCCGGTTTCAAAACGGCGAGCTGTTCCTTCTGCATAATAATGGCATTATTGTCAGTTGACGCGCCGTAAACCATTATATAATTCCCTTTCGGCACGTTTTGCAATGCGTATTCGGCAATTTTTCGCCCGATGACCGGAACCTGGTGCGAAACGTATAAATCAATTCGGTCCGAATTGATTAAACGGTCGTAGCTGATGACCGGCACATTCTGCGCTTTGGCTTTTTCGACCATCGAAGCGGCTTGCGTCGCGTCGTGCGGCGCGATAACGAGAACGTCAACGCCTTGCGTCAACAGATTGTCCACGTCGTTTGCCTGTTTATCGGCTTTGTTGTCGGCGACCGTAACGACGCATTCGACGTTCATTTGCTTGCAGTGCGCCTCGAATGCGTCGCGGTCGCGCTGCCAGCGTTCTTCTTTGACCGTCGCCATCGAAAAACCGATGCGGATTTTGTCGCTCGCCGGAGCGTTTGAAGCGCCGTTCGATGCCGCCGTATTTCCCGTCGTCGCGGGCGGTCCCTCGACGCAAGCCGAAATGAGCAAAGCACATACGAATAAAAATAAAACTTTTAATTTCATTGAAATTATCTCCTTGTAATTTTATTGCTAAGATGATTTTTTGCCGAACATATCGAGTCCAACTGCCGCCACCAAAATTAAGCCTTTGATAATGTCCTGCATAAAATCGCGGACGTTTAAAAGCGACATTCCGTTGTCGAGACTCGCCATAATCAATGCGCCCAGACACGCGCCGAAAATCGTGCCGCGTCCGCCGACCAGACTCGCGCCGCCGATCACGCACGCCGCAATCGCGTCGAGTTCCTTGAGCGTTCCCGCGTCGGGCGAAGCCGAGCCGACGCGCGCCGTGAAAATCAGCGATGCCAAGCCGGTCAAGGCGCCGAGCAGGACGAAGACTTTTAAAATATTGAGTTTGTTATTGATGCCGGAAAGCCGCGCCGCGTCCGCGTTGCCGCCGATGGCGTAGAGATAACGTCCGAACGTCGTAAAGTTCGTGATGAAAACTCCTAAAAGCGCGACGGCGAGAAAAATCAAAACCGGAATCGGAATGCCCGCGTAGGAATTCATCACGTAAATAAAAATCAGAATCGCAGCGACCGACGGAAGCGCTTTGAGCATTTCCCCGGCGTAGTTGACTTCGCCGAGTTCGTAAGTTTTCTGCGTTTGCGCGCGGCGAAAGGCGACGGCTAAAACGAACAAAACGCCTGCGCCCGCCAAAATCCAGCCGAGTTGCGGCGCGATGTAGCTTTGTCCGATTGATTTGAAAATCGGGTCGGCAATCGGAATCGTCTCGGATTTGGTAATGGCTTTAACCGCGCCGCGCCACGCGAGCAGACCGCCCAAGGTGACGATAAACGCCGGAATATTCAGATAAGCCGTCAGAGCGCCCTGCGCCAAACCGATAAACGCGCCGATGATAATCGCCGCGAGCAGCGCCGCCGGCAAACCGAATTCCCAACTCGTTAATGCAATCGCGGCGACCGCGCCCGCAAATCCCAAAACCGAACCGACCGACAAATCAATTTGTCCGGCGACGATGACCATCAGCATTCCGACGGCGATGATTCCGGTCACCGAAGTTTGCAGCATCAAATTCGATAAATTGCGCGAGCTTAGAAAAATCCCTTCTCTAATCCATTCGAAACTAAAAAAGTTGCCGAGATGACTGCCGATGTCTGAAAATGCCGGTGTATTTTGCGCCGTCGCGTAATGAAAAAACATCCAGATTAAGGCGAGCGCGGCGATCATCGTGTAAGCCCGTAGCGCCGAAGTTGGCAATTTGAATCTCGATTCTTTTACTTGTTCCGTCATTTCAGATTCCCTTTTATATCTTTTGTGAAAAATTTTAATTATTGCCGGTCGCTGCTGCCATCACTCGCTCCGGCGTCGCCTCGGTGCGCGTAAATTCGCCGGTTAATTTTCCTTCGTGCAGCACCAGAATACGGTCGGACAAACCGATAACTTCCGGCAACTCGCTCGAAACCATCACGATTGCCAAGCCTTGTTTCGCCAGCTCGTTGATGTTCGCGTAAATTTCCTGCTTCGCGCCGACATCTATGCCGCGCGTCGGTTCATCGAGAAACAAAACTTTCGGATTCGTCAAAAGCCATTTGCCCAAAACGACTTTCTGCTGATTGCCGCCCGAAAGCGTTCCGGCGACGGTCAACGGCGAACCCGCTTTGACGTGCAAATCGGTCATTGATTTTCTGGCTGCGACCGATTCGCGCGCGCGGTGCGTCACGAACGCGCCGCTGATTTGTTTGAGTCCGGCTAGCGTCATATTGTCGAGAATCGTCTGCTCCAAAATCAAGCCGAAACGCTTGCGGTCTTCGGTGACGAAACCGATGCCGTTTTTGATGGCTTCGGACGGATTGGAAATCGAAACCCGCTTGCCTTCGACGGAAATTTCCCCGGTCGCACGTCCCGGATGCGCGCCGAAAATCGCCATTAAAAGCTCGCTCCGACCGGCGCCCATCAAACCGGAAATGCCCAGAACCTCGCCTTTCCGCACGTTGAACGAGACGTTATCAACGAGTTTTTTATTCGTTTCGGCTTCAAAGGCGGTTAAATTTTTGATTTCCAAAACCGTTTCGCCGAACTCGTGCCGGCTTAATGGGAAAATATCGCCGACTTCGCGCCCGACCATCAAGGCGATGACTTTCGCAACGCTCAAATCTTTCGCCTCGTTCGTCCCGACGGTGCGCCCGTCGCGCAGAACCGTGATACGGTCGGACATCTCGAATACTTCGCCGAGCTTGTGCGAGATGTAAATCATTCCGACGCCGCGGTCTTTCAAATCGCGCAAAATGCCGAACAGAGTTTCGACTTCCGCTTCGGTCAGCGCGGCGGTCGGTTCGTCCAAAACCAAAATGCGCGCGTTCTGCGACAAGGCTTTGGCGATTTCGACGAGCTGCTGCGAGCCGACGCCCAAATTTCCGACCGGCGTTTTCGGATTAATCGGCAGATTCAAATCTTTGAGCAGTTTTCCCGCTTTCGTGTAAAGTTCCAGCCAGTTTATCACACCGAACTTTGAAGGCTCGCGCCCGAGGAAAATATTTTCGGCGACAGTCAATTCTTTTATCAAGGAAAGTTCCTGAAAAATGATGGCGATGCCCGCGCTTTCGGCATCGCGCACAGTTTTAAAGTGCCTGACGCCGCCCTCGACGATAATATCGCCGCCGTATGTTCCGTACGGATAAACGCCCGACAGAATTTTCATCAAAGTAGATTTTCCCGCGCCGTTTTCGCCGACGAGCGCGTGAAATTCGCCCGCGAAAAGGTCAAAGGTTACGCCGTCCAGAGCCTTGACGCCAGGAAATTCTTTAACGATTGAGCGCATTTCAAGAATGGGAGTCATAAAATTTTTGATTGTTCACCTAACAAATTTACACTGTAAATTCGTTCGTAAAAAATAAATTGCGGCAAACCAGCAGATGAATAAAAATCGTCGGAATTTTTCTGCCGAATCTCAAGCGACGGCGTTCGCCGAATGGCGCGGCGTCGCGCCGACGAATTTTTGAATTAACAAATCAATTCCGGTAATCGCGCCGCCGACGACAACGGCGAACGCGCCGCAATCGAAAGCCCGCCGCACGTCGTCGGTCGAGCGCAGGCGACCTTCGCACACAATCGGCAGCGTTAATTTTTCAGCCAGTCGTTCGACGAGCCTAAAATCCGGTTCAATCAAGTGTTTCGTTTCCGCCGTGTAGCCGGAAAGCGTCGTGCTGATAACGTCAACGCCGAGCGTTTCGGCGGCGTATAAGCCTTCGTCAAACGACGAGACATCAGCCATTATCGGCTGATTTAATTCAGCGCGAGCGCGGGCGACAAGCGCGTCGAGCGCTTCGCCGCCGGGTCTGGCGCGCCGCGTTGCGTCAAGAGCGATGACGTTCGCGCCGGCTTCGACGATTTGTTTCGCCGACGCGAAAGTCGGCGTAATATAAACGTCGCTCGAATCGAAAACCAATTTGTAAATCCCGAGAACCGGGACGCTGACGCGCTCGCTAACGGCGCGAATGTTTTCCGGCGCGTCAATCCGCACACCGACCGCGCCGCCGAGTTCGGCGGTTTCGGCAAACGCCGCGATAATTTCCGGTTTATTTATCGGCGAGTTTGCCGGAGCTTGACAGGAAACAATCAACCCGCCGCGCCAACCTTCAATCGTTTTATTCATTCTTGTTTCGCGCTCTTCTGCTTCGCGCTCCGTTCCAAATTCAATAATAAATCTTCGGTTAGATCAATTTCCGCTTGCCGGAAAGCCAATAATAATGCGCCGTCTGCTGGATTAAAACGCGGCTCGCGGAAAATCGCGACGGGAATTTTCGCCTGCAATAGTTCGACAAAATAACTCTTCATCATCGGCGCGCGAAACATTCCGCCGGCACCTGCGACCAAAAACTCATCTTGAAATTTCAGCCGCCGCGACGCCGCGCAGACGCTTTCGGTTAGCGCGTCTGCGCCGAATTTGATTTGGTTTTGAATAACAGTATTTCCCGCTTGTGCCGCCTCGTGCGCCGCCCGCGCAAAGCTCGCTAGTCTGTCGCGCTTCATTTTGCCGTTATAAAAATCATCGGTCAAATTGCGAATCTTTTCGCACTCGAAAAAATTCAGAACTAAACGCTCAAGACCCGCCGGTTCGATTAAACCGTCCTGCTCTTTTATTGCCAGCCGAATAATCTGCACAGCCAGCCAGAAACCGCTGCCTTCGTCTGAAAACAAATAGCCCAAACCGCCGATTCGCGCGGTTTCGCCCGACGTATTTTCGCCATAAACGACCGAACCCGTCCCGGCGATGACGACGATTCCTGGTTTTCCGGCGGTCGCGCCGCAAAGCGCACTCGGCGCGTCGTGTCCGACGCGCAAAGTTTCGGCTCGCACAATCTCGCCGATAATTTCTTCTTTGTAATCCGCGCCGCCGGTCATTCCAAAATGCGCGGAAGCGAAAACCGCTTCGTCTATCGGCGGCAAATTCGCTTTTATTAACGCTTCTCCGACGCTCGTTAAAATCGCGTTTCGCAAACGCTCGCGCCCGCCGGGAGATTCGGCGTGATTCGACGCGCCGCCGAAACCGCGACTTAAAATGTTTCCTTTTTCGTCCGCGATGACCGCTTCAGTATGGCTCTGCCCGCCGTCAACGCCGAGGAAGATTTCGGATTTCGGATTTCGGATTTCGGATTGGTTCACGTTTTAATTTTTTGATTTTTCTTCGTGTTTTTCCAGTATTCAAACGCATTGTTTAAATGCGTTCTTAGTTTTACCTGGCTTTATTTGCGCCTTTGGGTAAATTTATCCATAATTTTCCAATAACCTTTCGGCAAACGCACGCGCGAATTTCTCTTCTTTCTTTTGCTCTAACCTCAGATCAATCGCGTAAAAATGTCCGAGTTCGTGCGCGATAATTTCTTTTTCCAAAGTTTCGGCATTGTCCGATTTTTCCAAAGCAATGCGATTTACCCGTATCGTTCGCGTTTTTCTTTCAAATTCGCCGATGGTCGTCGGATGCCAGCTTTCATATACGATTCTTACGCCCACGCTTTCGGCAATCTCGAAAACATCGCTCGTGTCGAGCTTTCGCATAATCTCGTCAACGTAATTTTCCATCAATCCAAAATCCAAAATCTAAAATCCGAAATCAAAAAGCGTGTCGGTGCGGATCACCTTCAACCAGTTTCAAATCCTTTCGCCATTCGAGTTCGACGCCTTTTTTCACCAGCAGATTTTGAAATTCGCCCAACAGCTTCGCGTCGTTTCTGACCGCCGACGGTTTCGCATTTTTAACCAAACAAAAAGCCGCCAATGCGCCCGCCGCTTCGCCGATGTTCCATTCGATTGGATGAAGGCGGTAACAGCCGTTTGTAATGTGCGTCGTGCCGATGTTTTTGCACGCGGCAAGCAGATTTTCCGTCGTTTGCGGAATCAACGCACCCAAAGGAATTTGAAACGGCAACGCTTCGACATCCAAATAATTATCGCTGCCGACCGTCGGATGCAAATCAATGCGGTAAAAACCGATGCCGACCGAATCATCGAATTTTTCGGCGAAAATTTCGTTCGGGCGACACGCCGCCGAAACGTGCTGTTCGCAGACGGTAAATTCGGCTCTGATGCGCCGCGACTCGCGGACGTATGGCATTTTCGCCAAACCGTCATTCGTCCCGACGACATCATTTCGCAATTTCAAACCCGAAAATCCGGCGACGGTTTGCAGCCAATACAAAAAAGACAAACTTAAATTTTTGCCTTCCGAAACGAGGCGCTGTTTTTCTTCGTAACCCGCCGCATTCGACAAATCTTTCAAAAAATAATCAATCTGCGGATAATTGACAAGTGTGATGTCGCTATCAAATGCGTTTTCGACGAAATTTTCACGGTGCAAAATTCGCCGGTAAGTCCAAAGTCCGGCAAACGCCCGGTTCGGTTCCTGATGCGGCGCGAAATTATATGAAATCGGCTGCATCGAGCGCGGGCTGATGCCGTCTAAACTTAAAAGTCTTCCGCTCCACGGCGGATTCAAATTCGGCACGTAATCGCGCCAAAATTCGTAATTTACCGGCTTCTCAATCGTGTGATTTTCGCCCGCGTGAAAACTCATCGCGTAACACACGGAAAACGCCTGCGAGTTCTTCGGCTCGCGCGTCTCTTTCGCGCTCGGTTCGCCGGTTTCCGTTTTCGATTCCGCGCCGGTTACAAACTCGGTTTTCGTCAGCGGAAGAAGCTCGCCGAGTTCGGTCGCGTCAATAAAATACCCGGCTGAAACGCTCACGTTTTCCCCGCTTCGCAAATTCACAAGCGCGACGCTGCGGACTTTTGTTTTTTCCGTGTCAGCCGCGATTGGAAAATGTTCGGTCAAAATTTGCAGGTTTCCGCGCTCGACGTATTCCGCCAACATCGCTTCCAAAACTTTCAAAAAAACCAGTGGCTCGGCGCACAGCGGCGAAACCCAGCCGTCGCCCGGATTGAGACGCGAATTCGCCTTTGCTTTTTCGGTCAGAGGATAATTCGCTTTATAAAATTCTCTGACGGCGTTTCGCATCCGGCGATACTCGCGCGTGCAGCCGAAATTTTCAATCCAGCCGTGTTCGTCGGGCGGCGTCGCCTGACTCGTCAATTGCCCGCCGATCCAATCGGATTCTTCGGTGAGAATAATATTCCAGCCGCTTTCCGCCGCCGCCAGAGCCGCCGCACAGCCGCCGACGCCGCCGCCGACGATTAGAATATCCGTTTGCAATTCTTTCATCAGAATTTAATTCGAGCGCGAGGCGGCGACCAACACTAATTTTTCATCGGGCAGTGTATTTTCGAGTTCGGTCTGCGCCAGCGCGACGGCTTGTTCGAGTTCCGCCAGACCGGAAAGATTGACGATTCGTGCGCCGACGAGCAGGTGAACGTCGGGCAGAGCGCGTCCGGCATCGCCGAAATCCGTCAATTTCGTAATAACCGATTCAAGATTCCGCGCAATCGCTTCGACCGTCGAAGCGTGAACTTCGGCGTTGTTTCGCTGAAGACGAACGACGCCGGTTTTATCAACTACTCTGACGATTTGCCGCACATTCTTAAATAAACCGAAAAATGTTTTCGTCTGAACGTCCGAGACGAAAGCGTAAAGTCCGGCGGTTTCGCCTGCCAGTTTGACCGCCGATGTTTCGGTTTTCATCGAACGCGCCGCCGCGTCGAGACAACCTTTGAAACCGCCGACCGTCGTTTTATTTTCATCTTTTTTAAGTTCGGTCGTGCCGAAAGCGACGGCGCGGACCAGATTGCGGCGCGTGTCAACTTCAACCTGGACTTCGACCGATTCGGGCAGCGCGCCGATTTTAACCACCGCGTCGCTGGCTTCGCGGCGCACCTGCAAAATCTGTTCGGGCGAAGGATTTGTGATGTTGCGTTCCACGACATCGCGCACCATTGCGAGCGCCACGCCGATGGTTGAAATAACTTCGGCTTTTCTCGCCAGACGCGCGGGCAGATGCATCAATTTTCCGCTATACGGAACCAGGGACGCCGCGCCGCCGCCGCCGCCGACCAGTTCGACCGTTGCGCGGTCGAGATTATATTCGGCAATCAATTCGTCAATCTGTTTTTGAACTTTCCGGCACGAAACGTCCAGCACTCGTTTCGCCGCTTCTTCGACTGAAACGCCGAGTTCACTCGCTAAAGGCTCGAAAGCCGCTCGCGCCGATTCCGCGTTTCCTCTGGCAAAAGCCGTTTCGGGAATAATTCCTAAAAGATTCGCCGCGCACGTGGGCGTCAGCGCGAACCGTTCGCCGTTTTCGCATTCGACGGCGACGTAATCGTCGGTATCGTGTTTCGTCGGGCGCAGATGAACCAACTTTGCGTTCGCAAAAATTTCCGGCGTTTGAAACGCTGAATAAGCGAGTCCGGCGATATGCGCGGAACGCGCTCCGACGTCAACGATTTCGCCGTTTTTCTCACGAATCATCGAACCGCCGGCAATCGCCAGCGTTCTGACATCCAAAGTGTTTAAATAAGTGCGATGCCCGCCGACCTTCGCCGCTTTCGTCTGCGGCTGACCGTCGCGGATCACGGAAATATCGGCACTCGTTCCGCCGACTTCGATAAAAATTCCGTCGGAAACTCGTTCATACATTAATGCGCCCGCAATTCCCGCCGCAGGTCCCGAAAGCATCGTCATAATCGGGCGGCGATGCACTTCTTCGACGCTCATCACGCCGCCGTCAGAACGCATAATCATCAACGGCGCGCGGATTCCGGCGCGGCGGACGCATTCGTCGGTCATCGTCGCCGTGTGAATCATTTTCGGCAAAATCGCGCCGTTCAAAACCGCCGTGCGCGTGCGGGTTCGCAAACCGTAAAGCGTTGAAACCTCGTGTCCGCTCGTCGCAAATATGCCTTTGCCGCGAACGATACGAGCGATTTTTTCCTCGTTTTCAGTCCGATCAACGCCGAACGCTTCGGAAACGGCGATGACTTCCGCGCCTTTGGATTGGAAATTTTCGATGATTTCAGAAATCAATTTGTCGCTGAAATTTACGCTGGAGACGAATCGGTGCTGCGCCGTTAAAAAGCGATTCGGCGCGAGTTCAATCGGCGGAACGCGCGTGTCGAGTTTCGCTTTCCACCTTTCGATACCGTTTCCCAAACCGATTATTCCAACCTGTGCGACATCGCCTTCGAGCAAGGCATTGGTCGCCTGCGTCGTCGAATGTGCAATAAAAATCACGTCGTCTGGCGAAATTTCAAGTTCCTGCAAAGCACGTTCGATGGCGTTGATTATTCCCAAAGCAACACCTTCGGTTGCCTGGTGTGTGGTCGGAACTTTTAATTGCGAAACGACTTCGCGCGTGTCGTTTTCAACCACAACGACATCGGTAAAAGTTCCGCCGACATCAATGCCAACGCGGACTTTTCGATTTGGGATTTCGGAATTCTGATTTCGGATTTCCATTTTTCAAGAAAACTTTTCGCCCCGGATATTTCTAAAATTCGCCTTTTATCTTTAAACTTTTCACTTGATTATTCCCGCGCCGATTCCAAAAATTCCGGGAACGCTGACAGGAAGTTTTCCGGCAAATGAAACTTCGCCGAATAGCGTTCTGAGTGCCGCCGTCTGCGCGACTTCTTCAATCGCGTATGTAACGACGTAGTTTTTCGCTTCGCTAAACTGACGAATCAAATACGGCGAACCGAAAGCGACGATGCCGACCGGCTTGTTTGTAGCAACCATTTGTTTGATAAAATTCGTTTGATTTTCCGGCAGCGCGACCGTGCCTTTGAGCGCGGCGCGTTTGACGAACGGCGCGAGAACGATTGAATCAAACTGCTCGGCTTCGCGCATAACTTTTTGGTATTCTTCGGCGGTCGAACGCGGATCGAGACGTACGATTTTCGCGCGCGGCGCGCGGCGCTGAACTTCGGGCATAAATGCGATGCCTTCAATCGGGTCGTCGTCAGCCGCGATGACGACGAACAAAGTTTTATTCGCCCTTTCCACTGTCAACGGAAAAATGTTGTCGCTGTTTCGCAAAAGCGTGATTGATTTTTCCGCCGTCCGGTTTGCCTCGCGCACGTTTTCCGGCTTTTCGATTAATTCATTCACTTTCGCCAAATCAACCTGCGCGTTTTCGTTTAATCCCAAACTATATTTCGCCGTTAAAAGCCGCCGCGCCGACTCATCAATTCGCGTTTCCGTGATGTCGCCTTTTTTAACCGCCGCCTCGATTGCCTCAATCGCCTTTTCGACATTCGGCGGAAATAAAACCACGTCTGCTCCGGCTTTTATTGCCATGACAGCGCTCGCGCCGTTCGGAAAATTTTTGGTAATCGCACCCATTTCCATCGAGTCGGTCGTGATGATTCCGCCGAATTTCAATTCGTTTCGCAAAATATCAGTCGTAATTTTCGGATTAAGCGTTCCGGGCAATTCGTCATTCGTCACCTTCGGCACGGCTAGATGAGCCGTCATTACCGCGTCAACGCCGCCGTCAATTCCCATTTGAAACGGCACGAATTCAACTGCGTCGAGTCTGGCGCGGTCAAGCGGAACAACCGAAAGCCCGATATGCGAATCGGTCGCCGTATCGCCGTGTCCGGGAAAATGTTTGAGCGTCGAAAGACAATTCGCTTCTCGCACGCCGCGCGAAACCGCCTGGACGAATTCGCCGACTCGTTGCGGATCGGCGCCGAAGCTGCGGATATTGATTACGGGATTATCGGGATTGTTGTTGATGTCTGCTACGGGAGCGAACAGCCAATTGGCGCCGATGGCGCGCATTTCTTCGCAGATAATTTTGCCCTGACGGAAAGCCGCGGAAACGTCGCCACCTGCCGCGACGCCCATGTTCGTCGTAAAAGGCGTTCCGGTGCGAAGCTGCATTCGCAAACCGCGTTCGTAATCGGCAGAAAAGAATAAAGGAATTTTCGCAAGTCGTTGCGCTTCGTTCGTTAAAGCCGCGATGGAATTGGCTTCGCCGCGAAAAAGCGTAAAGCCGCCGACTTTGTTCTCGACAATCTGACGGCGCATCTGCCCGAATTTTTCGCTCTGTGTGTTTGTAAACTCGCCATTGAGCGGCACGATTATCATCTGACCGATTTTCTCGCGCAAAGTTAACGTCTTGAGCGTATTTTCAACCCAATTCGTTTGCGCTTCAGTCTTTTTCGGCGTTCTGTTTTGCGCGAAAATATATTGTTGGCTGAACGAACTGATCAATGTCAGGAATAAAAATATCTTTGTCATAAAATTAAGACTTATTCGCCGCGAGCGCAGACATTTCTTTTCGCATCAAGAGCAAAGCGCGAAAAAGAATTGCGATTGAAATCTTCAATTAAAAATTTCCGTCTTTTCTTTCGCGTCTTTTTCTCTTTCCTTTCGCGCCGCGATTTGCAAGCCGTCGCCGATTTTGAACAGTTCGGGCAGACTCACGGGCGAGCGTCCGCGAATCGCGGTTTCGCCAAAAATCGCTCGCGCCGCCGCTGTTTGCGCCGCGTCTTCGACCGCCCACGCCGCCATATAAATTTTAGCTTTAGGAAATTGCCGCAATTGATACGGGCTGCCGAAGGCGACGATAGCGATGTTTCTTTTTTCGTCTATCAAATCACGTATAAATTCGGCTTCCGCTTCGGGCAATTCGATTGTGCCTTTGAGCGCGGCGCGTTTGACGAACGTGGCGACGATAACCGCGTCAAAGCGTTTCGCTTCATCCAAAAGCTGATTGTATTCTCGTTCGGTTGTCCGCCGGTCAACTTTGACGACACGCGCGTTTTTGACGCGCTGCTCGATTGCCGCTTTGAAAACATTGCCTTGTTCCGGGTCATCGTCTCCGGCGGCGATGATGAACAAAGTATTTTGCGCCTGTGCTGACGACAGCGGCAGAATGCCGTTTTCGTTGCGAAAAAGCGTGATTGATTTTTCCGCAATCTCGTTTGCCGCGCGCACATTTTCCGGTTTTTCGATTACTCGATTGACGTTGTTTAAATCAACGAGGCGGTTTCTCGCATCGGCTAAACCAACTAAATACTTCGCCCGTAGAATCCGCCGCACTGAATCGTCAATTTGATTTTTCGGAATTTCGCCGCGCATAACCGCTGCTTCGATCGCGTCAATCGCTTCCTTCGGATTCGGCGGCAGCAGCGCAATGTCGGCTCCAGCTTTAATCGCCAGCAGCGCACCTTCCGCGCCTTTGTAGTTTTTGATAATCGCGCCCATCCCAAGCGAATCGGTCGTAATAATTCCGTCGAATTTCAATTCTTTTCTGATTAAATCAACATTTATTTGCGGCGAGAGCGATGCGGGCAAATTGTTTCCGGTGATTCCCGGCAGAGCGATGTGCGCAGTCATCAAGGAATCGAGTCCGGCGGCGATAGCGGCGCGAAACGGCGCGAGTTCTACCGCCTGAAACCGCTCGCGTTTGATGTTGATAACGGGCAAAACAATATGCGAATCAATCGGCGTGTCGCCGTGTCCGGGAAAATGTTTGGCGGTCGAAAGCACGCCGCCGTCTTTCAAACCGCGCACTTCCGCCGCGACGAATTCCGCGGTTTTTTCAGGGTCTTCGCCGTAACTGCGGACGTTGACCATTGTGTTTCCGGGATTGTTGGCGACGTCCGATACGGGTCCGTAAAGCCAGTTAATTCCGATTGCCCGCATTTCTTCGGCGATAATTCTGCCCTTTCGATAAGCCATCTGCGGATTGCCCGCCGCCGCGATTCCCATATTGTGCGTGAATGAAGTTCCGCTTTTAATCTGCATCGGCAAGCCGCGCTCGAAATCCGCCGCCATCAGCAAAGGGATTTTCGAGACGCGCTGCATTTCGTTGGTCATCGCGGCGAGTTCCAAAACGTCGCCGCGATAAAAAACGAAACCGCCGACTCGGTTTTCGACAATCTGTTTTTTAATGTCGGCGAATTTTTCCCCGGAAAAATTTTTGTATTCGCCCAATGAACCGACGACAATCATCTGCCCGACGCGCTCGCGCAGAGTCATCGAGCGCAGCGTTTTTTCTACCCACGCGGATTCGGACGCGGAAGAATTCCGATTTGCCTTTCGCACATTACTGCGCGGCTGATCTTTTTGCCCGTTCGCCTCCGCCACGAAAAAATTCGTGGAAACGAACACCGCCGACAGACTCGCGGCGAGAATGCGTTCAGCTGATTTTTTTATTAGACGATATTTCATTTTGCTGCCAAAGTTTCTTATTTTTCTGTGCGTCCTTTTACGCCGCGTGAAATAGATTCTGTCCCAACTACTTTTTGGGTGTTCCGAAGATGTCAATTTTCTCCGCGCCCTTCGCTTGGTCAAGCGTGTTGACGACGATGTGCGATTCGTTGGCACAGCGCATATCCGTGAAGCGCGTTTTGTCCATCGGAATTTGTTTTGCGCCCGCGCCTTCGCCGCGCAGCAAAGCGGTTTGCAGCCATTCCGCGCCGACGATTTCCGCTCTTGTCGGCTGCACGGGTTTGCCTTCGTTGTAACGCTGGTCAATCGCGTTGACGCGCTTGAATTGGCGCGCGACGTTTGGCGCGAAGCCTTCGGCGTCGAAATCGGTCTGAAAGGTTTTCGCCTTGCCGTCGGAAACGATCAGACGCAGTTTGTTCGGTCCGGCGACGAGGACCGCCATCTGAACGGTCTCGCCCGGATAAAAATAAAACCGCTTTTCATCGGGCGCGGAGTTCCAAGTTTTCGTCCGCCAAAACGGTCGGAAGGCGTTGCGGCGCGCGCTGCGCTTGCCGTTTTCGTCCGAGGTAAACTCCCACGTCAAGCCCGCATCCACTTCTGTTTTGCCGCCCGCGTTGCCGCCCATATAAACCGAAAAATTATCGAGCGGCTGTTTGTCTTTTTCATCGAGCCGGTTTTCGTCGGTTTTCGGCGTGCCGAGTTTAACCAATCCGGCGATGCCCGTCCAAACGTCGAAACTCGAAACGGCTTTGCGATAATACGCCCCGGCAAAACACGGAATCGAGACGGCGGGCGCGACTTCGCCGCTGCTGTTTTTGACGACGACCGCTTCGCCGATTTTAACCGCGTCGCCGACTTTTAAGTTCGCTAAAATCCATTTTCGCGCCGCGCCGTTGCCGCTTAAAATGTAGCCTTTGCCATCAATTTTAATCGCGCCCGGATCAGGTTTTTTCTCGAGATAAACCGCTCCGGCGCGATCTTGCACGAGCGCCACTCGGTCGTCAACAACAAGGACGTCAACGCCCGACTGGTTGGTCGGATTTTTTTTATAGAAATCCGGCGTGTATTGGACGAGTTCATCGGCGTTAACCCGCCGGTCTTTGCCCGCAACCGCGAAAGTTTGATTATTCGGCGCGGTTACCTGTAATTTATTCTGCGCCGCCGCCTGAGCAGCGGCGAAAATTACTATTAAAATCAGCCAGTGAATGCATCTAAAACGCATAAATTTACCTCGCAATTTTTAGATTTTTTTAATTTAACGCAAAGGCGCAAAGTTCTTTAAGTTAGATCAAGAAAGTATCAATCTTTAAATTGAGTCAGTTAAAGAAATTAAAAAAACTTTTCTTTTCGCCTTTGCGTTAAAAGCTCATACTTTTCAGCGCAAAAACAAAAACGCGCCCAAAATCAAACCGCCCACGCACACGATCATCATCGGCAGCAAAGTTTGCTTGGTCATCTCCTCGACGCGCACGCCCGTGAAATTGGCGATCCAGACATTGTGCGTGTTCGTCGGGTCGCAGACGTTCTGCACCTGCGTCACCGACATCACGGCGGCGAGCAGCGCGAGCGGCGGCAAAATGCCGAGCGTGAACATCAAGCTGTAAACGCCGATGCCGACGCCGAAGACATTCAGCGGTCCGCGATAAAGCGCGAGCGGCGAGAGCAGTCCGAAAAATAAAACGTAGCTCCACCACGAATTGATCGGCAGAGCGGTCACAATCGGTTTCAGCGCGGCTTCGACGTTCGGCAGTTTCAGGGCGACGAGCAGCATTCCGATGCCCATCATCAAAATCGCTGCCGGCGCGCCGTCTTCCAATCCGCGGACTAACGACGACGTGAAATTCTGAATCGCGCGGCGCGGCTGCGTCGTCAAAAGTCCGAACAGAGCGCCGCCGAGAAAAGCCGGAACTTCCTTCCAGCCGAAAAAGAAATACAAAACAAGTGGCACGAGCGGCGTTAAAAATGAAATGAACGGAACATTTTTTTCCGCGGGAATCCCTCCTACTAATTCGTCTTTTGATTTAACGGCAAACAGCGCGACTTCGCCGAATCTGCGCTCGGAGATGACGGCATAAATGATGACCGCCGCCGACATTATGCCGAGCAAACCGAACGCGAAATAAACGATTTCCGTCGGCAGCGGCGCGTCCGGCGCGATTTGCAGAAACTCGCGGTAAAGTTTAATCAGCGCGATATTGAAAATAAATCCGGTCGCAAATGCGAGCAGAAAAAGAACGGCGACGAGCTTCCGGTTCAAACCCAAACTCATCATAATCGGCAGCACCAAAGAGCCGACCATTATAATCGCGCCCAAACCCGTTAGAGTAGTAAACAAAATCGCCGTCGCAATCATCAGCGCGAACGCGACGACGAGCGGACGGTCGCCGCCGAATTCCGCCGCGCGTTTGATAATCGCCTCGGCGATGCCCGTCGTCATCATTACGCGACCGAGCATCGCGCCTGCAAAAACCGCCACATATGCCGGAGCGAGCCGCACGACGCCCGCCGAAATCACATCATTTAAAATCCCGTTAAACGGCAGCCCGACGACAATCGCCGCTAAAATCGCCATTGTCGGCACAGCCAAAAGAGCCGGAACTTTCCGCGTAAACATCAGCACGGCAAAAACGACAAAAATGGCGATGAGAATTAATCCGGTCATTTACAAAGGATGAGGGATAAAGGATGAGGGATGAAAAAGACGAATGATTTATTCATCCTTTATCCCTCATCCTTCATTCCTAAAAAGTAAAGCGTCCGACTAATTGAATAAGACGCGGGCGGTTGCCCTGCGAAGTTACAATGCCGAAGTTAGCGGCGTTGATGTTGGTTCCCGGCGTTCCGAAAACCACGTAGTTGAAGATGTTCAAAAATTCGGCGCGAAGTTGTAATTTCTGACGATTTTCGCTGAATCCAAAATTTTTGATGACCGAGAAATCCACGTTGCGGTACGAATCGCGGCGCACGTCGTCGTAGGTTCTTGCGCCGTTTCCGAAAGTAAAAGCGGCTGGATCGGCGAATGCCGTGCGGTCGAGAACCGCAATGCCCGCGCGGGCGTTTTCCCGATACGTTTTATTATCGAATGTATTCGGTCCAACGCGGTCGGGGCGACGCACCGCGTTGCCGACGCCTGCGCCGGTCAACCCGAAGATGCCATTGGCGACGATGAGCAGCGGCGTTCCCGATTGCACCGTGACCGTTCCGCTGATTTGATAACCGCCGAAGATCGCGTCCAAAACCGGATTCAAATCTTTGCCGAAACGTTTTTTGCGTCCGAAAGGAAGCTCGTAGCTGAAACTTCCAACGAAGCGATGCGGCACATCCAGCGTGGAGAGCGAATATTCACCGCGTTTGTAATTATAGACATCCTGCACTGCGTTCGGGTCGAGAAACGCCGCGCCGTTGCCGACGCCGCTCGTGTCCATCAGCTTCGACCAGACGTAGCTGGCGGTTCCCGATAAACCGTCGCTGAAACGCTTTTGCAAATTGACCTGCAAGGCGTGATACATACTTTCGCCGATTAACGGGCGGAAATAAAATACGTTATTGTATTGCGGAAACGGACGCAGCAATTGCAGACGGCTGATCGTCGCGCCGCTTAAAATCGTGCCGGTCGGAATCGGTCCGTTCGGATTGGTCGTCGCGTTTCGTACCAGAGGCAGAAACGGATTCGCCACTTGAAAATTCAAAAATTGCAGCGCGTCGGTGCAGGCGGCGTTTGGATTTGCCGTCGTCGGACAGCTTCCGGCAACCCCGAAATTATCGCGTGCGAACAGCAAATTTTCCTGCGTGATTTGATTCAAATTGGCTTGCTGAATCGGCAGATGAACGCCGCGGCTACCGACGTAAGCAACGTCGAGAACTAGATTTCTGGCGAGTTCGCGCTGCACGACCAAGTTCCATTGTTGATTGTAAGAATTTTCGCGTTTCGGTTCGACGGCGAAAACATCGCCGCCGATGCGCGTCAAGGCTCCAAGCGTGTTGCCGGTCGGCGTCTGCACGCCGGTCGGAAATGGATCGCTTAGAAAAACGGTCGAAGCGGTGACTTGCGTGGTTTGCGTTGACTGAATTAGACCTTGCGTGAAAGTCGCGCCGAGCGCCGTCGTATTTTCGAGCGATTGCGGCAAAAAGAAAATGCCGTAACCGCCGCGCAGAGTTGTTTTATTGTCAAAGCTGTAGGCGAAACCGACGCGCGGCGAGAACCGATTGCGGTTGGCTTTGGTTTGTCCGCCTTCGGGAAATGAAAGCAGCCCGCGCAAGTTCGTCGCAGTCGGATTAAGTTGATTAACAAAGCGGTCGGCGACGGCAGCCGTGCGACCGTTGAGCGGCGAGGCTTGTTCAAAATCGAAATTCGTAATGTTTTGATTCGATTCGCCCGTTCCGGTTTCGATTTCGTAGCGCAAGCCTAAATTCAACGTCAGATTGCGGCGAACTTTATAATCGTCCTGAACGAAACCCGCGCTGTATTTTTTGTAGATAGTCAGCGGCGTAATCACTTCGCGGTTGCCGCTCGACGGCAAGCCGAGCAGGAACGACGCGAGAGCCGAACCCGCTCGCTGCGCGTCGGTAAAGGAAGTTGCGCCGATTGGTCCGCGCGTAAACGTGCGGTCGAAGCTGAACGAACCTTGCGGCGTAAAATATTGAAACGGATAAAAACGATAAAGACGAAATTCGCCGCCCGCTTTAATGGTGTGCGAGCCGCGCACAATCGTCACGGCGTTGTTCAGCGTGTGAACGTCGCGCGGCTGGTCGTTGCCCGCGCCGCCAATGGCGCCGGTGTTGATTTGTCCGGGAACGGTCAACCCGTTGCCGCCGCCGCCGATTGTAAAATCAGGAAACTGCAGATTCGCCGCGTTATCGCGCAAATAACTCGGCAATCCGAGCGTCGTCGCGTCAAAGCCCTGACCGTTCGGACGCTGATTCGCCCGCACGCGCGTGTAGCCGTAACGGAAATTATTAATGACCGTTTCGGTCAAGCTGTAAACGTGATTCAGCGTAAAGTTGCCGAAAGTGTCGCGGATGGTGCGGGCGTTTGAAGCGTCGGAATTGAAATAATTAGGCTGCGCGTCGCGTCGAATTTCGTAAGAAAAACGTCCGAAAATGCTTTGCTTGTCGGAAATTCGCTGGTCAATTCGTCCGGCGAAAATATCGCGGGTGAATTTTGAAGTGTCGTTAATCACAAAATTGTTGATAACACCCGGCGTGTTCGGCAAAACCGTGCCGGGCGCGTTCGGCAGCGGAATAAATCCCAGCACGGCGCGAGCCACCGGATCAATACACGCCGTCGTGCGCGTCGCGGTCGGACTACAGGTTGGTAAAGCCGATAAATCATTATTGGCAAAAATCGGACGACCTAAAACCTGCGTCGTCGTGCCGTTGGCGTTGACTTGCAGATATGGAACGAGCGCGCCGTAGGGATTGAAAATTTGTCCGAAGCGAACGGGCGTTCCCGCCGCGCCGCCCGGATTACCGGGACCGAATAAAACATCCGTGCGGTTGCCGCCGAGCAAGTCCGATAAATTACCGGCTCGCTGCGCGGCGGTCGGAACCGTCAGCAATTCAAACGCGCTGAATGGATTCGATTCGCGGCGGGCTTCGTAGTTGAAAAAGAAAAACGTTTGATTTTTGCCGTTGTAGAAAGTCGGTCCGCCTTCGTTAAAGGCAGGCAGGAAAACCGGACCGCTGATGGCGCCGCCGAATTGATTGCGCTTGACGGCGATGCGGTTGGCGGTCGCCGGATTGCGGTTGCGGAAAAATCCGTTGGCGTTTAAATCGCGGTTTTGAAAATACTCATAAAGCGCGCCGTGAAAGCGGTTGCCGCCCGCTTTGGTAGCGATGGTGACGATGCCGCCCGCCGTGCGTCCGTATTCGGCGGGCGCGACGCCGGAGATGACTTTGAATTCGCGGATCGAATCCTGCGGGGGCGAGATGGCGACGCCGCCGAAATCGCCGATGGTGTTCGTTACACCGTCGAGCAAAATGTCGTTTGAAGAGGCGCGCCCGCCGCTGACGGAAAAGTTCGAGTCGAAAAAGTTTCGGTTTCCCGCCGAACCGACCGCGCCGCCAGCGTTCACACCGGGAATTGCCGTTCCCGCATCAATCGTGCCGGGAACAAGATTGACGAAATTAAAAATGTTGCGGTCAGCCGTCGGTAAATCTTCGATGAGTTTTTGCTCAATCGTCGTTTCCAGATTCGATGTTTCGGTTTGCAGAATCGGCGTCTCGTTGCTGTCAACCGTCACATCAACCGTCGCCGCGCCGACTCCGAGCGTCACGTCAATGCTCGCCGTCTGCGCGATTTCGAGCCGCACGTTTTCGCGCACCGTATCGGCGAAACCGGTTTTGGAAATCGTGACGTTGTATGTTCCGGGCGGCAGGAAAGTGATCGTATAATTTCCTTCGTCGTTGGTGGTCGCGGTTTTGGTTTGTCCGGTTTCGTTTGACAGAGCCGTCACGATTGCGCCGGGAACGACCGCGCCGTTCGGGTCGGAAATCGTTCCGGTTAGGGTCGCGGTGATTTGCTGGGCGAAAGCCGCGCCGTTAAATAACACAAAGGCGACGAACGCTACTGACAAAAGATTGGTCATTTTTTTCAAACAGTTCATATTCTCTCCTCAAACTAATCGGGTATTTATGCTGCAAAACGTTTTTTGATTTCTTAATATTTCCTTCGTTTCTATTTCTTAATTCTGTAATCGAGTCCGATTTCTTCCGGCGGCGGAATCGTGCCGTTTTCGTTGTAACGCGCGAGCGCGTTTTTGATTTGCGCCGATTTGCCGAGCCACATCTGAATTGATTGATCGTAACGCGCCGAAATGCTTTCGAGATGCGACGCGCGATTTTCCGCCAGATAAAGCGCCAGGTATTTTCTTTTTAACTCGGCGGTTTCTTCCGCCATTTCGCGCAGGTAATTGTAAATCGCGCCGGAGAACCAGCTTAATTTACGGACGCGCGGGCGGTCTGACATATTCAAATAGGCGTTCCAGTAGGTTTGGCTGAATTGTTCGAGCAGAATCAGACGGCGACCCTGGTGATTTAATCTTTGCGCGGCGAAACGCAGCGCCGGAATCATTTCCCGGTTGCGCCGGACGCGCGTTTGATTTTTGATTAAATTTTCTTCGACGCCTTCGACACTTAAGCGCAGATTGCGGGCGTTTTCAATTTTCTCGCGGGCGTGTTTTTGAAACGAAGCGGTGAACGGATTCTGCCAGAACAAATCGTTTTGCGTGACGTTTTCGATGCCGAGCGTTTTCGACGCTGCGCCGAGCGCGCGAATTGATTTTGCGAAATCGTCGCCTTCGGCGCGAAAAAACGCCCAATCGAATTTGCGGTCAAACTTCTCGACATCGAGCGGCGCGTTTTCCCAACCGGCAGCCGCGCCGAGCGCCGCGCCGTACCAGGTCATCTCGAAAAGCGTCTCGCCGTCGTCGTCCCAATTCGTGTTCATCACGCCGATGGCGCCCGCCGCCTGACCGTCGCGGACGAAATTTCTGATATTAACGGCGGCGAATTCGTTATTCGGAAAAATATGATTGAAATTCCAAACCGAAGGGCAGACGAACTGCCGCAAACCGGCTTTTTGAAACGGCTCGATGCGCGGCGCGTAAGTTTCGCGCGCGCCGTAAGCCCAGTTCATCACGATCATATCTTTCGGAATCTCGCCGATCAGCTCCGGGTGATTGAGCGCGATGTCGCCCCACATCATCAATTGCCGGTCGTAAGGTTTCAAAATTTCGCGGACGCGATTAATGTGGTTGAAATAAACTTTTCCGACGCCTTTTTCCTTCGCTTCGTCGCGGCTTCTGCCTTCGCCGAGTTCAAAAGTTTCGTCCGCGCCGATATGAAAGAATTTCGACGGGAAAATACCGTCAATTTCTTTATACAAATCAGCGACGAATTTATACGAATCGGCTTCCTGCGGCGTTAAAACGTCGCCGTATGGAACCTCCGCCAGACGATTGTATTTTTCGTATTTTAAGACTTTGTGCAGATGCCCGAAAGTTTGTTGCTGCGGCACGATTTCGACGTGGTAATTTCTGGCGTAGGCGACGATTTCCTTTAATTCTTCAGCGGAAAAACTGCCGTCTTCGGGCGCGAAAAGCGGGTGCGCTTCCGAGGCGAACGTGTGTTCCATATAGAGCGAGTGCATATTCATTTTGAACATCGCAAACGTTCTGATCTGCCGCTTGACGTATTCGAGCGTCGGCACAACTCCGCGCGAAATATCGTCGGAAAAAGCGCGATAGCGCATCGTCGGGTAATCAATGATGCGCGCGCCCTGCACGTAAGCCGCCGCGCCAACCCCGCGCACCATCTGTTTTAAGGTTTGCAAACCGTAAAAAGTTCCGGCTTCGCTTCCGCCGCCGATTACGATTTTGTTCGCCGTTACGATTAAAGCGTAGCCCTCGGCATTTAAGTCAGCCGGAATTTCCAGTTTGGCTTTGGCAAACTCATTCCTGATGCGCGCGTTTTCGAGCGTGCCGATTAAAATATCGCCGCCGCCTGTTTTCAAATTAACGTTCGCCGTCTGCCGTGCGTCATCTATAAAATCCTGCGCAGCGAAACGGTCGGCGGCGGATTTTGAATTCACAAGCGAAATTCGCGTTCCCGGTTTCAGACGAAAATTTTCGCTCGTCGCCGCGACTTGTTTCGGCTCCGGTATTATTTGAACTGCGTCCGGTTGCTGACGACCGGCAGCAGGCGACGGAAAGCCGGCGCAAATAAAAAGAAGCGCGAAAAAATAAAGTTTATTTGACGCAAATGTAAACTTCATCGAGATTGCCCGTACAAGCGAAACGAATTTTTTGGAAT
>CADCUR010000266.1 GCA_902805935.1 uncultured Pyrinomonadaceae bacterium | reverse complement strand
TGGGTTTAAATCGAAATCGAAGAGTTTTCAAATTAGCCAGCTAAAAGCGATTGCGCTGGCTTCAATCGGAATCATTATGGCAGCGGCGATTTTTGCGGCGTATAAATTCACGCGACAATCGCCGGATGTCGTTCAAAGCGCGATTCCGCAACTGATGAAAATCACTCGATTGACCACGGCTCGCAACGCCACGCGCGCGGCTATTTCGCCAGACGGCAAATACGTTGTTTTTGTGATAGACGAAGCGAGACAGCGAAGTTTGTGGCTGAGACAAATTACAGCCAATAGCGACACGCAACTTATTCCGCCCGACGATGCGAATTATCTCGACATCGGTTTCTCGCCCGACGGCGATTACATCTTTTACCAAAAAGCGGAGTTCAACAATCGTCCGGCGTTCTACCAAATACCGGTTTTGGGAGGCACGCCGAGAAAACTAGAGCAGAAGATTTTCAGCCCGTCGCTTTCGCCCGACGGTCGGCAACAAGCCTTCACACGCCTTTCAGACGACGGAAATGTTGAACTTTGGATTGCAAATGCCGCTGACGGCAGCGCCGAGCAGAAATTGCTGACGCGCCGACAGCCCGGCTTTTTAAACAATCCGGTTTGGTCGCCCGACGGAAAGACAATCGTTTGCGTTGCCGGAAACATCGCCGCCGGACGCTCGAGCGATTTGATCGAGGTGCGGATTAATGACAAAACAGAGAGAACAATCGTGTCCGAGCGATGGAAGTTTATCGGACAGATAATCTGGCTGCCCGACGGAAGCGGCATGTTAACGACGGTCGCCGACTACTCGTTCGGTCCGTATCAAATATGGCACGTCTCATACCCGGACGGAAAAGCCCGACGAGTGACAAACGATTTGAGCAACTACGCAAACGTTAGCCTAACGTCCGATTCCAAACATCTGGTAACGGTGCAATCGGACATTCGCCCGTTTGTGTGGGTTCTGCCGAACGCAAAAACCGAAAACGCGAAACAAATCACTTCGAGTCCCGGAACGCGTAACGATTACTGGGGTTTCTCTTGGACGCCCGACGGAAGAATTGTTTACGTTTCGATTGCCGGCGGCAACCACGATATTTGGGTGATGAACGCGGACGGCACAAATCAGAAACAATTGACTTTCGGCGAGCATTCGGATTTCGACCCTTCGGTTTCGCCCGACGGTCGTCGCATCGTCTTTGCTTCCGAACGCTCGGGAAATACTAAAATCTGGCAGATTGACATCAACGGCGGTAAT
>CADCUR010000265.1 GCA_902805935.1 uncultured Pyrinomonadaceae bacterium | reverse complement strand
AAATCAACGCCCGTGTAATAATGCTTGATAATTGCGTCGTGTTTGACGCCCATTTTCGCCAAGCCATAAGCGCCGTATTGACACATTCCAACGCCGTGTCCCCAGCCGCGCCCCGTAAATGAATAGGATGTAACACGACCGTTTGAGTCGTAGCGTTTGTTGATGACGAAAAGCTGTTCGTTGAGGCGCAGAGCCGAGCGGATTTTTCCGCCTTTTAATGATTTCACACCGTTCGAGCCGACGATTTCGAGTTCGGTGGCGCGACGCGAAAATCCTTTTCGCACGACGCGAACGTCATACAAATTGCCGATGCCGCGCACGTAACGCGACAGGCGCGATTGTACTGCCGATGGCGACAGGTCAACGTTCCAATTCGTAAAACTCGACATTCTTTCTGCTGTCGCGGTCGTCGTTGTCGGTCTGATTTCCAGGTAGATAACCGCGCCGCTTCCGTCGGTTTGAAAACTGATGGTTTCGCCGCCGACGAGTGCGATTTCTTTGACCGGGTAAAATTGGGCGCCGAATTCGCGGAACAGAAAAACGTCGGGGCGAACGGCTAATTCACGATTTGTTTTGCCGTTTTTAATAATCAATTTTCCGTTCGCGCTCGATTGCGTCGCGCCCGTTTGCAGAGTCGGCATCCATTTCTTTTCAGTATAAATTTGTTCGACGAGCCGCAGCATCTTGGCGCGTGAAAAAGGCTTGTTCGGCTTTAACGTCAAATCGGGGTGCAGCGTCAGAAATCCGTCGCGCAAAAGCGCGGCAACCTCGCTGCGGCGTTCTTTCGGAATTTCCGCCGCGTCGTCGAACGCGAGTTGATAATTGATGTCGGCTTCCGACAGAAGCGTGTCGGCGTAAGCCTCGCCATAAATCATCTGCGCCAGTGTGCGGGCGAGTTCAAGCGGTTTTGCCGAATCTTTATTAACGTTCGGAAATGTTTTGCCGAATCTCGTTGCTAATTGATTTAGCCAGTTCGACATCTCGCTTTGCGTCGGCGTTTCGTCAAACCAATCGTCGCTCATTTGATTGGTCGAAAGTTGAAAACCGTTAACGGCAAAAAGCGACATCAGGCGCGCGAGTTCGAGATTTCTCTCGTCGCGCATTTTCGCCGGTTGGCGAACGGTTTTTATCAAGAACGGCTCGAAATGCCGACGACCTTCGAGCGAGCATTCTACGCCGCGCAGATACGGCTCATTAAATTCAAAGATGTTTTCGGAATTCTCCGTCCGCCCGCCGCACGTCGAAGTATACATCGCGTTAATCGGCTTGCCTCGGTGAGTCGCCACGATTCCGCGCGTCTCTAGAACGGCTTGCGTTCCCATTTTCGATTCGGACGAGTAGCCCTGATAAACCTGCGAGCGGACGGTCGGCAGCAAATCGAAACCCTGCGTTCCGAATTGATTGATATTCGCCACCGCGTAAGTTCTGGCTGCGATAGCCTGCGCCTTTTGCGCTTCGATGGCGGGCAAACTCAATTCATTCGGCACGACGCCGAGCAGATAATCTTCCAAGGAAACGGCATTGACGACGGTTAGACTGCCGCGCGAATTGACGAAAACTTCGATTCGTCCGCGATACGCTTTGCCGTTAAAGCGGACGGGCGCGACCCGTTCGTTTGTCGAACCGAAGGCGACGGATTTGAGCGAAGAAAATTTTGCCGCCGGGCTTGCGCCGTTGACGATGACTTCGCGCAAATTCCGGTTGATTTCGCCGCCGGTCGGTTGGCTCGAACCCGTCGGTTTTATTAAACTGCGAACTTCGGATTTGCCGCCGGTTTTCAATTGAGCCGACAGCGCAACCGCGTCCGAAGACGGCTGAACGACGCGCTCGGTGACGATTTCCGCCGGAAAGCCTCGTTCGCCGAGCGCGGCTTTAAATTCGTTTGCTTCCTCAATCGTCTCGCGCCGCTCGCCGACGCGAACCCGGTATGTGTTTGTCTTCGCTTCGAAATTAATTAAAGTTTTTTCGTTCGTCGCCTCGCGCACTTCTTTGGCAATCGCATCGGCTTCGGCGGCGGCGGCGATATTTGCTATCTCGAAATGATAAACGTCAAATTCCGGTGGGCGATAGGAACGCGCCGATACGCTGACGCGCGGCGTGGCGAGAAACTTTTGCGGCTCGCCCGCGCTCGCGGCGACGAGCGACGAATCAACGGTCGTAATCGAAACGTTCTGCGCGTTAGTCGCCAAACCGATGCGAATTATCGGTTCTTGATTGAGCATTGAAAAATACGGCTCGCCGGCGGCGAAAATGTTTAAAGTGAAAAGTAAAACGATGAAAAAGACGAGCGGAAATTGACGCGATTTCATAATTGGTAATGATAGCAAACAAGCGTGGGTTTTTGGTAGAAAATAAAAAAATTCCGCCGCTCTGATACTTTTTGCCGAAGTTTTGCGCATTAATAATCGGGGGCTGAAAAACGCTACAAAAAATTACTACCAACACAAACGCAAATGAGGAGCGACAAAACAATGAAAAATAATATTACCCGATTCGCAATTTTACTCGTTACTTTATTTTTAACCCAGACGGCTTTCGCCGATGTCAAAATCAAGACTCGCCAAACGGCGAGCGGGCAAACCTCTGAATACACGACTTATATTAAAGGCAAACGGATGCGCGCCGAACAAAAGCACGGCGAAATGCAGACGGTCAATTTGACGCAGTGCGACCTGAAGCGCAGCGTTCGCCTGATGCCGCAGGCGCAGACTTTTATGATTGACTCGTGGCAGCAGGCGGAAGCCGCCACAGCGCCGGCGACCTCTACGACATCGCAAAAGCAGACGGTGACGAAAGGCGGCGTCATCACGATGACCGTGACGACCAAAGACACGGGCGAGCGCAAACAAATGTTTGGCTACACCGCGAAACACATTATTACCACGATAGAATCCGCTTCGTCGCCTGACGCCTGCAACGTCAATAAAACCAAAATGGAAATGGACGGCTGGTATATTGACGCGGCGTTCGTGCTGAACTGCGAAAACGAACACTACGGCAGAAATTACCGTAATCAGGTGAAAGACGGCTGTCAAGACCGTTACGAAACGAAGCAAATCGGCAAGCCGAAAACCGGCTATCCGGTTTTGGAAAAAATGACGATGTATGACGACAGCGGCAAAGAATCGTTTTCGACGTTATCCGAGGTTTTAGAACTGTCAAACTCGACGCTCGACGCGGCATTGTTCGACGTTCCGCAAGGCTATCGTGAAGTCAAAGATTCGACTGAGCTTTACGCTTCGATGGCGAGCAGCAGCAGTTCATCAAGCGGTTCTTCGGTTTCGAGAACAAGCGGCAGCGCGAATGCGTCGAGCGATTCGGGAATGAATTCAAACATTCAAAACTTATCGAAATCCGCTCCGAGCGCGGCTTCGGAAGTCGGCGCGAAAAAAGCGGGCGTCGTTCGCATCGGCTTGGCGGCGGTGAAAACCGGCGCGGTCGGCGAAGGCTTGAACGCGGCGGAACTCGCGGGCGCGATTAAAAACACTCTGACGGAATATCTGAAATCGCCCAAAATCGAACTCGTCGCGCTCGAAGCGAAACTGCCGTCCGCAATTGACGCGGAAGCCAAATCGAAGGAATGCGACTTTGTAATTTACGCTAACGTCTCGCACAAAAAAGGCGGCGGAGGCGGCGGAATGTTCGGCAAAATGCTCGGCAGCGTGGCGAGTTCGACCATCTCGCGCGTCGGTTACGGCAGCGGCAACATCGCCGGGCAAGTCGCCGGGCAGGTCGCTTCCGAGGCAGTTTACACGGCTTCAACGATGTCGGCAAATGTGAAATCGAAAGACGAAATCACGCTCGACATCAAAGTTAATTCGGCGGCGGGCGCGGCGGCTTTGGCGAAACAGTTCAAACAAAAAGCCAAAGGCGACGGCGACGACATCATCACGCCGATTATCGAGCAAGCCGCGCAATCGATTCTCGATGCGGTCGCCAAATAAAAAGCTAAATCAAATTAAATCAAACGAAAACTTTTTCGAGACGATTCTCTGGGCAAGAATCGTCTCAATTTTTTTTGCTGATACTTTTCGCCGACGGTTTTCGCACTAGAGATTGAGAGACAATCTAAACACTCAAACGGAGAATTTATTATGCGTCAACCGACCTTAAACGGAAAATCATTTCTACAAATTTTATCGGCAATTTTATTAGTCAATATCCTGTGCGGCGCGCTGCCGGCAATGGCGCAAGCCAAGCGCGGCGCGACGACGCGCAAGCCGGTGAATGTTGCCGCGAAGAAACCCGCCGCGCAAGCCGAAGAAAAAATTGATTTGACAGGACTCATACTGCCGGACAAAGGCAAAACGATGAGCGTCGCTTATCAATCGGGCGTGCTGCCCGCGCCGTTGGCTTTGCCCGCCGGAACGGTCGAGGAGCAAGCCTTTCTTCTCGCCGAAGCGGTCGCTGTGGGCGATGAAAATTCGACGGCGGCTTTGATTACAGCGCTAAAAGCCGCGGGTTACGGAATCCGCGACGCGGAAGGAAACGTTGATTACCAAAGCGGCTGGCAAGGAATGGCGCTCGACGGCTGGGAAGTGGCGGCGATGGCGCGCAGTTACGGCAACGGCGTGGGCATCGGCTTGGGAACATTCGGTGACGGTCTGGAAATTATCGCGCCCGAATGGAAAAAGGAAACAAATGTGCGGGATTTGGTGCAAGGCATTCGTGAGGCGACCAGAAGCGAACACGCGGCGCTCAGGTTTTGGGCGAATTTTATTATCGAACTCGGACGGCGCGCCGGTGCGCCTTATAATTTGCTGAACGACGAGGAAGTCAAACACGCCCGGCTGGACGTGGTGCAGCTGACTTTAATTATGACGCGCCTCGCCGCCGATTTGAATTTCGCCGCCAAGCGTCAAGCGCAAAATTCAACCGGAGCGAAGGTCGAATCGAACGAATTGAACCGAAGAAAGCAATCAAATCAAAGAGACGACGCGGCGGCTTATTTCGTCAACGCCTCGTTTCGCAACGCCGATCAATCGCAAAATACTGACGTTCAACCGCGAGACGCGGTTTTCGCCAACGCGAGCTACAAACCGCAAACGAATGCGGCTGACGATGCGAAACAACCCTGCACGATGACCGAAATGGAAAGTTTGATTGCGGATATAAACGCGACCGGAATGGGTTTCGGTTTCGGAGAATTCACCACGTATCTGGAAAATAAAAAAGTGGTTGACTCGAAAACCGGCGCCATGTATGACCGCGCGAACGCCGTTCTGACCGCGGCGAAATTAATCGCCACTTACGCCGCGCTCGACAGCGAAGTGACGATGGACGGCGAACAAATGATGACGCGCACCAAAACCATGTATCCGGGCGAGCGCAAAACTTTGACCGCGAAGGTCAAGATTGATGTCGGCAAATGGCAGGAGATGAACTGCGTCCGTTTCAGGCTGAATCTTGCCGGACTCGATTTCAGCTTGCCGAGCGACGGCGCGCTCGCCGGAACGCGCGTTGATTGGAATCTGGTCGAAGGCGGCGAGGCGGATTCGGCAGCCGGAAACTTCTGGCACACGGTGAAAAATATTCCGAGCCTGGCGATGGACGGCACGATGGACATCGGCAACGCGATTGTTTTCCTCGACACGCAGGCGGGCATCAAGCACTCGGAGAGAAAACATTACAACTACACGGACGCCAACGGCGAATCAAAACTTGATGCCGTCGGGATGCGGCAGAAGCGCGACTTGTCGAAAGAAAATCTGCGCCCGGTAATGAAGAAGATGTCGGTTAATCTCGACATTCAAATCAAAACGATGCGGTTGAAAGACAAGACGGCGGCAGCCGGAACCGCCAACGATCTGGCGGGAAGCGCGATTGCGTTTTTCACCAAAGACGTGCCGGGCTTTGTCACCGGAAGCGCCGCCGAAACGATTTATCGCTCGAATTTGGGTTCGTCGAAAACCGTTACGTTTCCGGTCAAAGACTGGATTCCCTGCAACGGCGGCTGGAACGGCACCGTTACTTACCGCCACGTTAAAGTCAACGATACGCGCCGGACGCTCGAATATGACAGCCCGATCCAAGCGGGGCAGGATGTGAATAAAAAAGCCTATCATCTGCACGCCTGGCGAGACCTTGTGCAGGAGGAAGGAATAATCAAGGTCAAAACCGAGCCGAACGCGAGCGGCAAATACGAATTAAAAGCCGAGGCTTTCATCGTCTCGCAGGAAGCCAGATATCATTACGGCATAAGAAAATATCAGACGAATTGCCGCGGAACGAAATTGTTCGACGTTGAACTTCACAGAATAGAAACGACCAACGGCACTGCCTACGGTCACGGCGAACCGGAGGGCTTTCATCTGTCGGTTAACAACACAGCCAGCATCAGTTTCAGATTTCCGGTAGCGGTCGGAACCTAGAGGAACGAGTCCAGTTCCTTTTATAAGACTTCCTGCGAAACTAAGACGGATCCGCCGAGAAAAACTCAATGGGAACAAAAGATTGATAGATCAGGCTACTCGCTCGAAAACATTCCGGTTGACCCCAAAAATCCATACGTCTTGAAGGGCAAGCGAGTGATTCCTGGCAGCAGACCGGGCGAAGGAGTTTCGGTCGAGTGGGATTTGGCGCGCTGCAATTAAATGCAAAAGAAAAGTCAGTTGTCGGCGATTAGGGCGGGTTCATTTAACTCGCCTTTTTTATTCGACGAATCGCGTTTTTTTGTGATACGTTTGCCGATTAAATTGCGCATTATCAAATAGAGGGCTAAAATCGAACGCGCTCAAAATAATACATCAAAGGAGATGAAATAAATATGCAATCAAACACAGCAACCGAAATGCAGCCTGCTGCGCCACCCGAAGTCGTTTTAACCCAAATCGCTTTCGGCGCGCTGATGACGCAAGCCTTAGCCGTCACCGCCGAGTTGAAAATTGCCGATTTGCTGGCAGAAAAATCGCGGTCAATCGCTGAACTCGCCGCTGCGACCAGCACGAATGAACGCGCTCTTTATCGTGTTTTACGCAGCCTGGCGAGCGTCGGCATTTTTACCGAAACCGAGCCGCAAGTTTTCGCAAACACGTCTTATTCCGAGCCGCTTCGTTCGGACGCGCCAAACTCGATGCGGAACGGCGTGATTTTTATGGGCGCGGATTGGCATTGGAAGGTTTGGGGCGAAGCGCTTTACAGCGTGAAAACCGGCAAACCCGCCTGGGGATACGCTCACGGCAAAGAAGTTTTCGACTATTTCCCGGAACATCCTGACCACGCGGCTATTTTCAATAATGCGATGACCGATATGTCTATGGGAATAGCGCCGGCGGTCGTTGACGCTTACGATTTTTCCGGCATCGAAACTTTGGCTGATATTGCGGGCGGTCACGGTTATATGCTCGCGCAGATTTTGAAGGCGAACAGGGAATTAAAAGGCGTTTTGTTCGATATGCCGCAGGTTATCGAGGGCGCGCCGGCATTGCTTGAAAAAGAAGCGGTGACGAATCGCGTCGAGACTGTTGCGGGAGACTTTTTCGCCTCAGTTCCATCTGCCGATGCTTATATTATGAAGCATATTATTCACGATTGGGACGATGAACGCTCGGTCGCAATTTTGAAAAACATCCATACGGCGATGAATGGCGAAGGCAAAGTTTTAATAGTCGAAACGGTTGTGCCGGAAGGAAATGAGCCGCATTACAGCAAACTTCTCGATCTTGAAATGCTCGTCTCTCCCGGCGGCGCGGAGCGCACGGCGGCGGAATACCGCGAGCTTTTATCGCGCGCCGGATTCGAGTTGACGCGAATCGTTCCGACCAAATCGCCGTTCAGCGTTATCGAAGCGGTGAAATCTAACTAAAAATCTACCGACCGAAAATTGATAAACGGGTTTTGAAGGCGAATGAGAAATTATTCGCCTTTTTTATTTTGCGTGATACTTTTTCGATTTTTTTTACGCGTTATTAAGTGAGGACATTTTTTAACGCGTTTCGGTAAAACGCGAAAACGGAGAAGTTATCATGTCGAATTCATACAGTTTTTCATTCCATAAAGCAACCGCCTTTTTACTTGTCTTTATCTTCAGTAGTAACTTTTTCGTTTTCGCGCAGGCAAGGAAAACCACTAACGCGCAAACCGCTTCCGGCGGCACAAAACAAACCGCGCAAAAATGTTCGGGCGCGTGGACGGGTAACGTCAACTACACGCGCACGCAGACGATGACCGACAGCAAAACCGTAAAAAGAGTTTCAAATCGCGGCGAGGACAAGCGCAATTGGGAGATGCGATACAATTACAAAGCGTCGGTCGCCGTCCTCGAATCGCCGGAACGAAACGGCTCGAACACCGGCAAAGCGAGAATCGAGCATAACTTTTCATCAATCGAGAAAACGACCGCGCGGGAAGAAAATTCGTGCGACCGCGGCAAGACTTTTAGAGTGATGTTCGGAGATTTTCAAACGAAAACCGAAACGACCGCCAATGCGACCGGCGCCGAAGCAAACGTTTCGGTCGGCGTCAACGCGGACGGCACATACGCGGTCAGCATCGGCGTGCCGCAAATCAAAGGGAAAACGACCGGCTCGCAGACATCGAGCTTCAGCGGTCAATGCGTGCCGAAAGAAGGTAAAAATCTTTCGATGCCCGCCGCCGAGACGACCGTTGACGGAAATTCTTTAACCAGCGACGGCACGCACCGCGTCAATCCGTCAGACCCGAACCGTCTTTCAGGAAGCTATTCAAAAACCTGGCAAAATGTAACGGAAACGATTTCGTGGAATCTGGAAAAATGCGGCGCGCCGCTTCGCATTACCGATTTGCAGTTTGAAGATATGAAGTATCCGAACTGGAACGACTGGCAGGAAATCAGCGAACAAAAAGGAACGATTGACGGAAATCTCGTCAAGATAAAAGCGAAAATCCTGAACACTTCGGGCGAAACGAAATATGCCGACGTGCGTTTCAAAGAAACTTATAAAGGCGACAAATGGGACGGCGCAAAACCGGACGCGCCGCTGAAAGACGATGTTCTCTCGGTGCGGGTCGAAGCCAATAGCGAAGAGGCAGTCGAATTGGTTTGGGATTCGTCGGGCTACGCCTGGTTCGACGACGGTCGCCCGCGTCTCGTCCAGCGCGTCAAAGCCGAACTCGAAGAAAACAGCAAAAAGATTGACGAGACGACGAAAAATCTCAAAGTCGCACCGAAACCGCTGGTTTTAGTTCACGGATTGTGGAGCAATTGGCGAGCGTGGGAAGCGTGGCAGAACATTCTGACAACTTCGCACTCTTACGATTGGAAAGCGTTTCCGGTCGGCGAAAAATCGGAACACGGCGTAATGAATACCGGCGGCGCGTTTCTTTCGACCGATAAAACAAATTCGATTGGCGAAAACTCCTGGGAACTCGAAAAATACGTCGAATACGCCCAGAAAGACCGCAACGCGTGGCACGTTGACCTGGTAGCTCATTCGATGGGCGGACTGATTTCGCGGTATTACATCAGCCAGGTTATGAAGAATAATTCTGAGGACGGGCGTCCGCGAGTTTCGCATTTAATTATGCTCGGCACGCCGAATATGGGAAGTCCCTGCGCCGATGTGATGAACGTCGCTTTTGAAATGCTCGGAAAAAACGTCGAAGCCGTTCGCCAGTTGCGGCAGGATCAGGTCGCCAATTTCAATACGGTCAACAAACTTCGCAAAGGTGTGAAATTCTCCGCGCTCGCGGGCAATCCTTTGCCGACGATGTGCAAGAACGTCGTCTGGAACGACGGCGTGGTTTCCGTCCCGTCGGCAAAATGGACGATTGCCGACACCGCCGAATCAAAAAGCATTCATACGGATTTGACCGGAACCGGAGATTTTTCCGCGTTCGTCAAACCGCGCCTGGCGATTGGTCCGAAAGGCAATCACAATCCTGAAGCGCCGGAAGCGTCGCAGTTTTCAAATCAAACCGGCGCAAATGAAACGAATCAGTTTGCTTCGTATTTTATAAACGCTTCATACCGGCAGCCGGTTGCGACTGAAAATGCCGCCGGTGAAAACGCCTTCAAACCCGACTTCGCCAAAGCCGTCAAACTCGCGCCGAAGCAGACGGTTGAGATTGAAATTCCGGTCGAGCAAGCAAACAATTTCGGCTTAACGTTTATGGCTGACGCTGAAATCTCTGCCACCTTATTCAATGAGAAAGGCGAAACCGTCGGCAAAAATTTAACGAAAACACCCGCCGCAAACAATTTGTTTCGCTCGATTTTCGTTGACCAAAATTTAACGGGCGGAACTTGGAAGTTGAAATTGGAAAACGCCTCCGATCGTGAGTTGGAAGCGATTTTGGCAACCTGGAAAGATGCCGTGAAATAGTCTTTTGCCGCAAGTTTGCCGGCTGTTAGTCAGGCATTTTCAGCCTGTATAGGATTTCTCATTCGTCCGGCGAGGTTTGCCACCGCGACGATCAATTCGATTGGTTCGACCGGCTTGGCGACGTGCATCTGAAAACCCGAACGCAGTGCCTGCACGCGGTCTTCGCTGCGGGCGTATGCCGTCAGCGCGATTGCCGGCACCGCGCCGCCTTCTTCGTTTGGCAAGTCTCTGATTCTGCCGATCAATGAAAAGCCGTCTTCTCCTGGCATTCCGATGTCGCTGATGAGGATGTCGAACTTTCTGCCCGCAAACGCCGCGAACGCTTCGGCGGCGGAATTTGCCGTCGTTACCTCGGCACCGCACAAATCAAGCACGAGCTTTAATAGTTCGCGCGAGTCGGCTTCGTCATCAACCAGCAGCACATTTAAGCGGTCGAGTTCCGGCGGGCAATCGGGCAATGCGCCGCCCTCAGCCGCCGGATGCACGCGCCGAATATCGCTTGCCGCTTCGCGTCTGACCGGCAGCAGCGGCAGCTGCACGGTGAACGTCGCGCCTTGATTTTCGCCGTCGCTTTCGACCGAAACGTTGCCGCCGTGCAGCTCGACAATCTGCCGGACGATTGCCAAACCCAAACCGAGACCGCCGTGCCGCCTGGTCATCGAGCCGTCCGATTGCCGGAAACGGTCAAACACATACGGCAAAAATTCCGCTTCGATGCCTTTGCCCGTGTCTGCGACGACAATCTCGACGTGCGAGTTGACGCGTTCTAAGCGCGCCTGCACGCGCCCGCCCTTCGGCGTGAATTTGACGGAGTTCGAGAGCAGATTCCAGACCACTTGCTGCAGGCGATCCGGGTCGCCGGAAATCGGTCCCGCCTGCGGGTCGAGCAACGTTTGAAGACGGATGTTTTTGGCTTCGGCTGCCGGTCGCGCCGCCTCGACCGCCGCGGCGATAATGTTCGACAAATCCACCGCCCGCACGTCAAGGCGGAGCTTGCCGGTAATGATACGCGAAACGTCGAGAATGTCGTCAATCAATTGGTTTTGCGCGCGCGCGCTGCGTTCGATGGTAGCGAGCGCTCTTTCCGTTTCCTCCGCGCCGAGATTATGCGTTTGAAGCATTTGTGACCAGCCCAAAATCGCGTTCAGAGGCGTTCTCAGCTCGTGCGAAAGCGTCGCCAGAAATTCGTCTTTCAAACGGTTGGCGTCCTCAGCCGAGCGGCGCGCTTCGGTTTCGCGCGCGAGCGATTCGTGCAGTCGCTTGACTGTCCGCGCCCGTTCGATGGATTCCCAAAATCGGTTGGCGACAAAGGTAACAAGTTCGACTTCTTCGGGCAGCCACCGGCGCGGCGTCTTTTGGTGAACCGCCATACACGCCGTAAAACGATTGTTTTTGTGCAGCGGCACGCAGATGACGGCTTGAATGGCGGTCATCCGGTAAGCGGCTAAATCGCTCTCCGTTACTTGCGCGTCCGCGTTTACGTCGTGAACGATATACGACTGATTCGCGCGCATCAGCCGTAGAACCTCAGCTCCGAAATCCGCCATACTATAGCGTCCGACGATGCTGTGAGTATCTGCTTTGGTATAATCGCCGGGAATAACGAAATGGTCTTCGTCCGCCTCGACTTCGGCATACGCGCAGCGGTCGGCGTCGAGATATTCGCCGAGCAGCCGAGCCAGCGTCAGGCTTATCTCTTCGGGAGTTTCGAGCGGTCGAACCGCTTCGTCAAGCCGGATGACGAATTGATTTCGCTGATTAAGACGTTTTTGTTCGTCAATGTCTGTATTCGTCCCAAACCAGCGAATTATTTTGCCTTCAGAATCTCGCAGAGGATTAACGCGCGTCAAAAACCAGCGGAAACGCCCATCTCTGCCGCGCAGCGGAAATTCCATTTCAAACTTCTTGCCAGTTTGAATCGAAGTCTGCCACCGCTCTACTACACTCGGCAGCAAGTCTGCGTCGTGAACCGACTGCCACCCCCAGCCAGCCATTTCTTCGGGCGTCGTGCCGGTGTAGTCATACCAGCGCCGGTTATACCAGAAAATAAATCCGTCCGGTTCAGCCATCCAAGCCAATTGCGGAATCGAATCGACAAGCGCGTGGAGCTGTTCTTCGGATTCGCGCAACGCGTCTTCAGCGCGAGCGCGTTCGAGGCGCGTCCAGATGCGCGTTGTCAGCTCGCGGATTAATTCGATTTCATCGGTGCGCCAATCGTGCGGCGCGGAATGATAAACGATGAACAAAAAACGCCAGTCGCCCCTTTGAACCATCGGCACGCTGAGGAACGATTTGATTTTCAGCGCCACGTAGCGCGCCGCGTCGGTGCGCGAATCCGTCGCGGTATCGCGGACCATAAACATTTCTCCGGCGCGCGCGGCTCTTTGAAACTCATCGGTCAGAAAATCTTCGAGCCGGTAAATTCCAATCAGTTTCGGCGCGTCTTCCCGATTCCAGGCGTGATTGATAATCGCTTCGTTCGCCGCCTCGTAGATTTCGACAAAGGCGCAAGCTGATAAATTCAGATAAGCGCCGATTTTTGCGCCGACCGTTTGCATTATTTCAGCAACTCCGTCCAAACGCGCCAAATCTTGACTGATTTCGGCGAGCAACGCGAGATTCGTTTCCGCCCGTTTGCTTTCGGTGATTTCACGAAAAGTCCAGACCCAGCCGAGCCGAACGTCGCCGCTCAGAATCGGCGCGCCGAAACGTTCGTAAACGCGCCCGTCGTTCATCAGTAATTCTTCGCGTACTTCGCGGTCGGGCTGTTCATAAACCTGGTTAACACGGGCGAGAAATTCCGCCGGATTCATCGTTTGATTCGCCGCCCATTCGAGCGCGCGCTCGTCTAACTGCGATTCGACGACCTCCGCCGGAAAATTCCAGATGTCGAGGAAATGACGATTAAAATGCAGTATTTTTCCTTCCGGCGAAACGATTACAATTCCGTCCAGCACGCTTTCGGTCAGAGATTCGAGCAGAATATTTTGATGATTGAGATTTTCCTCCGCCCGTTTGTGTCGGGTGTCGTCGCGCATCACTTTGGCAAATCCGTGCAAAGTTCCGTCCGCGTTTTTGAGCGGCATCACCAATCCGTTCACCCAGAAGAGCGAGCCATCACGCCGAACGTGCCAACGTTTATCTTCGGAACAGCCCGTTCGCGCCGCAATCTCCATTTCCTTAATGTGCGTCTCCGCCGCAACATCTTCAGGCGTGAAAATAATAGCAATCGGTTGCCCGACGATTTCATCTTCGGTGTAACCGAGAAGTCTTTCCACGCCCGGATTCCAACTGACGACCGCGCCTTTGGTGTCCGTCATAAAAATAGCGTAATCTTTGACGTTTTCGACGATTAAATGAAACAATTCCGCGCTCTGCGGCGAAGCCTCGTCGTAGTTGTCGGGTCGCTCTTCTTGCGTCATAATTCTGAAAACTTTTATTAAATAATTACTAAGGGCTGGAGAACCACAGATAAAGTTTAGCATTGCCGGAAAAATTATAAAATACGGCAATCGCAAAGCGCATTTCCAGCGACAATGGTTCTCACCGGAAATTTTAGCGAAAAGCTGTGACACTTTTCTTTCACCGATTGCGCGTTATAAATTGAAGCCGAAAATTTCGGCGGTGAATCAATCGAGAAAAGGAGAGCAAACTGATGTTGAAAATTTTTTACGCTATTATTCTTACATTAATATTAATGCCGACAGTTTGGGCGCAGGAAGAAGCAGAATCGGCGGTCAGTTCGCGTCTGGTTGACGTTTCGCTTCCGGGAGGCGCGCAGCGAATTTTGCCGGGCAGGGTTCCGGCAGAAGTCAAACAGACGCTTGAAAAAATGGTGGCGGCGGTTGGCGAAAAAGCGCGACAGGGCGAGACGGAAGTTTTGGTCTGGGCGGGCGCGAGTTATAAAAAAGCTAATGCGCCGACGATTGTTTACCGCTTGACCGACACGCTCAAAGTCGACGGTTGGCAGTACGAGGTCGCCGGCGAGGAAAGCGGCGTCACGATTTTCAGTTTAGTAAAAGATAAAGGCGGACGCCGCGCCGTGATGGGTTTTTACGGCGCGACCGACGACGCACTAGTTTTCGCCTGGACGGAAATTTTGCCCGCCGCAAAACAAACCGAAACTGTTCAAAACAACCGGACGAATCGAATCGAAGACGCGCCCGTCGCAAAATCAGGCGCGTCGAACGATATTGTCGGAACCTGGACTAACGGCAATGTTTCGACGCTACAGGAAAAAAATCTAACGACCGGTGCGATAGCTTCGAGAGGCGGCTCGACCTTCAAATACGTTTTCACTGCCGACGGGCGTTTCGAGTTTATCGGCTTGATGCAGTCAACCGTTTACGGCTGCACGACTTCGCTCTTTAACGACAAGCGCGGAAAATACGAAATCAACGGCTCAAACATCACATTCATTCCGAGCAAAAATTTCTGGCGCAACACATATAGCTGTTCGCCCGCGAGCAATAAGGAACGCGATTACGTTTTGGAGCGCGAGACTTACGAGTTTCGCACGAAAACCGACGAATACGGCAAAACCCTCGTTTGTCTGGCAAACGCCAAAGGCGAAAGCTGTTATCGCCGCGAAGAATAAAATTCAAGCGGATTCATTTTGACTTTTCAAATCAAACGGCGCGAGAACTTAAAAGTTCTCGCGCCGCTTTTTTGTCTAAAACGCGCAACTAATGATATATTTTCTCATTAACAATGATAGACTTTTCGCCGATTTATAAATGCCGACATCGCACGATGTAACCAAACTTCTTCTCGAATGGAGCGACGGCAACCGCAGCGCAATAGACGAGCTTTTGCCGCTTGTCTATCGGGAACTTCAAAAAATCGCGCATCGTTATTTGGGGCGCGAGCGTCAGTCGAACACTTTGCAGACGACCGCGCTGGTTCACGAAGCGTTTCTCAAACTCGTTGACCAGCGACGCGTCGAGTGGCAAAACCGCGCTCATTTTTTCGGCATCGCGGCGCAGGCGATGCGGCGAATTCTGGTTGACCACGCCCGCCAGAGACTGGCGGACAAACGCGGCGGCGCAGCGGAAAAAGTCGCGCTCGACGAAGGTTTGATTGATGTTTCGGACGAAAAAGCAAGCAACCTTGTCGAACTCGACGCGGCTCTAAAAAGACTTGCGGAAATTGACGAACAAAAAGCCCGGCTCGTCGAGCTTCGTTATTTCGGCGGCTTGTCAATCGAAGAAACGGCGGAAGTTTTAGGCGTCAGCATCGCCACCGTCAACCGCCAATGGCGATTGGCGAAAGCGTGGCTTTATAAAGAAATCTCAGGAAGCGAAAAGATTCAAAATGAGAAATTGGAAAAGTGAAAAGGTGAAAAATTTGCCAGACAGTAACAGCGTTGCTTTTCCACTGCTCCGCTTTTACATTTTTCTACTTTTTACTCTTCCACTTTTTCACTTTTTCACTTTTTCACTTTGAGTAATGTCGAGCAGTAACTGGCAAAAAATTGAGGAAATTTTCGACGAAGCCGCTGAACTTCCGCGAATCGAACGCGAAGAATTTTTAAACGAAGCCTGCGGCGGCGATATTGAATTGCGCCGCGAAGTCGAGGCGCTGCTTGCGGCTGACGATGAATCCAACGATTTCATCGAATCGCCGATTATCGCCTCGAACACGCTCGCCAATCTTTTGCCCGACAACATTGAAGATTCGGTCGCGCCGCATTTTTTGGGCAAGCGCGTCGGCGCCTATGAACTCGTGCGCGAACTCGGGCGCGGCGGAATGGGCGCGGTTTTTCTGGCGCGCCGCGCCGACGCGGAATTTCGCAAAGAGGTCGCCGTAAAACTTGTCAAGCGCGGAATGGACACGGATTTTATTCTCAAACGCTTTCGCAACGAACGGCAGATTTTGGCGCATCTCGACCATCCGAACATCGCGCGTCTGCTCGACGGCGGCACAACCCAAGACGGTTTGCCGTATTTCGTGATGGAGTATGTCGAAGGCGTGCCCGTGCATCAATACTGCGACGAGCGCGGGCTTTCGGCAAACGAACGGCTGGCACTGTTTCAATCAATCTGCGCTGCCGTCGGTTACGCGCATCAGCATCAAATCATTCACCGCGATTTAAAGCCGAACAACATTCTCGTGACCCGCGACGGCACGCCGAAGCTGCTCGATTTCGGCATCGCCAAAATCCTGAATCCCGAACTGGCGAGCGATACGCTGGCGCCGACCTTGACCGGAATGCGCCTGATGACGCCGGAATACGCCAGCCCCGAACAAGTTCGCGGCGACAAACTGACGACGGCGAGCGACATTTACAGTTTGGGCGTTTTGCTTTTCGAGATTTTAACCGGGCAGCGTCCGTATAAATTTTCGAGCCGCGCGCCGCACGAAGTCGCGCGAGCGATCTGTGAAGACGCGCCGCTCCGTTTGGAAGATGCGGGAAGTTTAGAAAGGGAGAAGAGGAGAAAAGGAGAAGAAGAGAGAAATCAGTGGGCGGTTGAACGGCAAATATCCGGCAACGGACAAGCGGCGAAGACCGAAGACCAAATCTGCGAAGATTTGGAAAACATTCTTTTCAAATCTTTGAGCAAATCTCCGCAGCATCGTTACGCGACCGCCGAAGCGTTTGCCGAAGACATTCAGAAATACCTCGACGGCTTGCCGGTTTCGGCGCCCGCGCTTTTAATCAATACGGGCGAGAGTTTTGAAAATTCTTTCGTTCGCTCCGAATCGTTAGCCGTGCTGCCGTTTCGCACGATTCAGATCAGAGAAACCGCCGATTCGGGCGATTATCTTTCGCTCGGTTTAACCGACTCTTTGATTACGCGCCTGAGCCGCCTGAAAACGATTTCCGTGCGCCCGACGAGTTCGGTCTTGCGTTATTCAAATTACGAGAGTTTGCAGCCGAACGAAGCGGGACGCGAATTGAGCGTGACGCATATTCTCGACGGGCGCATTCAGCAAGCCGGAAGGCGCGTGCGCGTGACGGCGCAGCTCATCAAAATCAGCAACAACGAAACGGTCTGGGCTGGGCAATTCGACGAGGAAAGCGACGATATTTTGATTTTGCAGGATTCGATTTCGGCGCAGGTCGCCCAAGCGCTCGTCAAAGAATTAACCGGCGAAGAACAGCTCGAAGTCGGGCGGCGCGGCACGGATAACGTGAAAGCTTACGAAGCATATCTGCGCGGGCGCTATCATTGGCACAGCTATACGGTGGAAGGTTTGGCGAAAGCGCTGGTGGCGTTTTACGAAGCGATTGCGCTCGATCCGAATTTCGCGCTCGCTTATTCGGGCGTCGCGGATTATTACAATTTCTTGAGCGTCTTCGGCGTAATGTCGCCGGAGGAAAGTTTTCCGGCGGCAAAAGAAGCGGCGACGAAAGCCATCGAATTGGACGAGAATCTGGCTGAGGCATACACCTCTTTGGGAATTGTTACTTTGGGTTACGATTGGGATTTCCAGCAAGCCGAAAAGTATTTCAAACGCGCGCTCGTACTGAATCCGAACTACGCCGAAGGTCGCGTCTGGTATTCGCATTACCTCGGCTCGCGCGGGCTTCACGACCTCGCGCTCAAGGAGATGCGCCGCGCCGAAATTTTGAATCCGCAATCGGTTTCCTTGCTTGCCGCCTATGCTTTGAGTTTGCGAAACGCCCGTCGTTATGAAGAAGGTGCGGAGAAACTGCGCCGCGCGCTCGTTTTGCAGCCGAATTATCCGACCGCGTTGCAAGGATTCAACTGGTTCGTTCAGTATCTGGAAAATTACGACGAAGCCGAAAACGCGTGCCGTCTGGCGGTCGAAATAACCGGGCGGCAAAGCCTGCCGCTTTACGCCTACGGTTATACGCTGGCAGTCGTCGGAAAGGCGGACGAGGCGCGAAAAATCCTCGAAGAATTAAAGGAACGAAAACGCCGGCAATACGTTCCGCCGGTTTTTTTCGTTTTGATTTACACCGCGCTCGACGAGCGGGACGAGGCTTTTCGCTGGCTCGGGCAATGCGCCGCCGAGAGGGATTTTTGGACGGTCTGGCTGCCGATTGACCCGCGCCTCGACAGCCTGCGCGATGATCCGCGTTACGCCGACGCGGTGAAAAAAATCGTCCCGATTGATGCCGAAGATACAATTCATCAATCGTATGTTCCCACGAAAATTTTGCCTGTCGTCGAAGCGAAAACGCTGAAGCGGGTTGAAGAAAAAGCCAAGGAAAAATCGTTTGAAGCTCCGGCTCGCCGGTCGGGGCGGCGCAATTGGCTCTACGCCGTTCTCGCGGCGGCGATTCCGGCTTTGCTGATTTTCGCGGTGTTCGTCGGCATGCGGCTCGGGTGGGGCTTTGCTGTAAAAAACGCCGAGGAAAAAGCTTTGAATCTTCAGGCGAAAAGCACAGCTAATACTGAAAAAACTTTGGTGATTTTACCGTTTGCGCCGAATGGGGCGGGCGAAACGGAAGAATCTTTAAGCGTCAGTCTGGCGCAGGTTTTTACCGCTAAACTCGGACAGATTAAGCGGCTTTCCGTTTTGCCGACCAGCGCCGGAGACAATCGCGGAAAATCGCTTGAAGCGGCGTTGGAAGTCGCTGGGCAGCTCGGCGCTGATTACGTTCTATACGGCTCGCTGCATCAACAAGCGGATAAAGTTCAAATCACCGCCGCCGTTGCTTCCGCCGCTGACGGAGATGTTGTATGGGAAGAAAATTTCGACGAGACGTTTGCCGGTTTGCCGAAATTGCAGGTTTCTATTCCCGAGAAAATTCTGCGCGCTCTGGCAATTGAAATTTCCCCGAACGAGCGGCGGCAGATCGAGAAAACTTACACCAATAACAGTGAAGCCTACCAGCTTCATCTAGCCGGGCGTTATCAAATGACGACTCGAACGTCGGAGAGTCTGCGACAGGCGGTGAAAACTTTTTCGCTGGCGCGCGATTTAGATCCGAATTTCGCGCTTGCCTACGCCGGACTCGCCGACGCTTATTCGCTGCTGGCTCTTTACGAAGTTCCGCCGCCCGCCGACGCCTACGACAAGGCGAAGGAAAACGCGCTCAAAGCGCTGACGATAGACGACGCCCTCGCCGAGACGCACGCTTCGCTGGCGTATATTTTATTTAATTACGACCGCAATCTCGTTTCCGCCGAGTCGAATTACCGCCGGGCGATTGTGCTGAATCCGTCGTATCCGCGCGCGTATCACTGGTTCGCGCTGATGCTGGCGGCGACGGGCAGAAACGACGAGGCGATTGAAAACATCAAAATCGCTTTACGACTTGAACCGCGCTCGCCAATCGTTCACGCCGCCGCCGCCCAAGTCTATTTTTACGCCAAGAATTACCCGGAAGCCTTGAACGCTTGCCGCCGCTCGCTCGAAATTAACGAAAAATTCGTTCCCGCCCATAAAAGCCTGCGAATGATTTACCAGGCGACAGGCGATTACGAAGCGGCGCGGGCGGCATACGAAAAGGAAAGAATTTACAGCAACGGCGCGGACGAGAAAAATCCCGAATGGCTGATGATTACCGCTCAGGTCGAAGCCGTCGGCGGCAAACGCGAAGAAGCGCTGCAAAGTTTGAATCGCTCGATAGCCGCGCCCGCCGTCAAAAATAATCCGGCTGCTTACTCATTTGAAATCGCCGTCGCGTATGGTTTATTGGGAGAAAAAGAAAGCGCCCTCAAATGGCTGACAATCGCCGATAAATCGCGGGCGCACGGTTTCAACTTCGCGCAGGTTGACCCGCGATTCGAAAAAATTCGCCATTAAAACGCGAAGTTCTTTTAATGCCTTTTGTCTCCTTCACCCTCGGTCAATTATTCTTTGGTTTTCGTGTCATCGCGTTGCAGAATCCAGCCTTTGCGCCAGAAATAGATGAGCAGACCGCCGGCGACCAGCGCCATCGAACCCAAAACGATAAAATAGCCATAGCTCGTTTTCAGTTCCGGCATATTTTCAAAATTCATTCCGTAAACGCCCGCCATAAAAGACAAAGGCAGCCAAATAGCCGAGAAGATTGTCAGAAATTTGATGATGTCGTTGGTTTTATTGGCGACGACCGAAAAGTGTATGTCGAACAGACCGGCGACTAATTCGCGGTAATTTTCCGACAAATCCGAAATGCGCTGCAAATGGTCGTGAACGTCGCGGTAAAACGGCAGAACGTTTTCAGGGATTTGCGGAAACTCGCCGTGCGAGATGCGGTATAAAACGTCGAGTTGGCGGGCGGAAATTCTTTTCAGGCGCGTTACCGAGCGGCGCAAATCCATAACCTCTTCCAAAATCGCGTCGTTGCCTTTTTTCAACGCAAACACGCGCTCTTCGAGTTCGTTAATCGAGTTGTCGAAGTCGTCCACGACCGGCATATACAAATCAACGATCTGGTCGAGAATCTGGTGCAGCAGATAAGCCGCGCCGCGCCGACACGCGAACGTACTGGTGCGAATTTGCTGCTTGACAGCTTTGATGCTCCTGAATCGCTGGTCGTGAAACGTGACGACGTAATTATCGCCCAAGTAACCGTCGAGTTCTTTGGTCACGAAATTCGCCGAGCTGGTTTCTTCCGGCTTGATGGCGTGAACGATAAAATACAGATAATCGGGAAAGGCTTCGACCTTCGGCTGGTTGCGCGTCTCAAGCGTGTCTTCGACCGTGAGCGGATGAAACTTGAAAACGTTTAATAATATGTTTTTGGCATCGGCGATTTGTTCGTCGGTTTCGCCGAGAAGATCAACCCACACGACGTTTTTTTTATCGGCGAGAAGTTCGGGCAAATCCGCCGCCGAAAAATTTTCTTCAACCTGATTTGCGCTGTTGCGATAAACAAAAATTTCCATGAATTCAATAGTCGGTGGTCGGCAGACGGCAAACCGTATAACCGGGTTGCCGAAATTACAAACCTTTGTGAACCTTTTTCTCTAATGCTAAAATCCCGAACAAGTCGAATTTTAGTTAATAACTTTTTACCATTGACCCCCGACTGCTGACAACCGACCGCCGAAAAATATGAGCAACATCAAAGTCTTCGTCGCCGATGACGTAAACGAAGCGAAACTCGCGCCGCTACGTGACGCCGGATTTGCAGTTGAAAAACGCATCAAATTATCGCCCGAAGATTTAGCCGAAGCGATGAAAGATTTTGACGGCTTAATCGTGCGCAGCGAAACGAAAGTTCGCGGCGATTTGATGGACGCGCTGCCGAAACTCCGCGTCATCGGACGCGCCGGCGTCGGCGTTGACAACATTGACGTGAAAGCGGCGACCGCGCGCGGCATCGTCGTGATGAACGCGCCGGACGGCAACACGATTACCACCGCCGAACACACGATTGCGCTGCTGGTTTCGATGGCGCGAAACGTGCCGCAGGCGCACGCGCTACTTCAAAACGGCGTGTGGGACAAAAAGAAATTAGTCGGCGTGGAACTGAACGGCAAAACTCTCGGCGTGATCGGTCTGGGCAGAATCGGCAGGCACGTCGCCCGAATTGCCAAAGGTTTCGGGATGAATATTTTTGCTTATGACCCTTTCGTCTCGGTCGAGCAGGCGAAAGATTTGGGATTTGAAGTCGGAAGTTTGGATGATGTTTTTGCGAAAGCGGATTTTTTGACGATTCACACGCCCGTCACCGACGAGACGCGAAACATTATCGGGAAAGACGCTTTTACGCGGATGAAAAAAGGCGTTCGTCTTGTAAATTGCGCTCGCGGCGGATTGGTTGACGAAAACGCTCTTTTGGAAGCGATTGAAAGCGGCACAGTCGCAGCGGCGGCTCTGGATGTTTACGCAACCGAACCTTTGCCGAAAGATTCGCCGCTGCTGAATAATCCGAAAATTATCACCACGCCGCATCTCGGTGCATCAACGACCGAAGCACAGGAAGGCGTAGCTTTAATGGTAGCCGAACAGATGCGCGATTACCTGCTTTCGGGCGAACTGCGCAACGCCGTCAACGCGCCTTCACTTGCCGCGAAAGAACTCGAAGCCTTTCAGCCGTTCATCGAATTGGGCGAAAAACTCGGACGGTTTCAGGCGCAGATTATGAACGAGAATCCGGTCTCGAAAGTCGTCATCGAATACGCCGGAGAATTAGCCGGTAAAGACGCCGCGCCTGTCACGCGCGCATTTCTCGCCGGACTTCTAAAAGACGTTTCGGCGCGCGTCAACGTCGTCAACGCCCTGCACATCGCCGACGAGCGCGGCATCCAAATCACGACGAGCTACACGCAGTCGAAACGCTCAAGCTACGACATTCGCACCGCCGTCTCATCAGCGCAGACCGAGCAAACCGCGTCGGGAATGATGTTCGCAAACGGCGAAGGACGCATTACGGAAATCGGCAATTTCTCAATCGAAGTCGTCCCGTCGGGCTTTATGCTTTTAACTAAAAACAAAGACGTTCCCGGCGTCATCGGCAAAATCGGAACTCTCCTCGGCGAAGCCGAAGTCAACATCTCGCGCTTTTACTTGGGACGCGAAGCCAAAGGCGGCGAAGCCTTAGCGATTATCGAAATTGATTCGCCACTGGAAGAAACTGTTCTGGCTGATTTACGAAATCTCGAAGCGGTCAATGTGGCGCGGCAAGTAAAACTTTAAGCAAAAAAAAATTCATTTCAAACGATGCCGACAATCTTTTTACACGCTATTTTCGCCAGTGTCGTAGGCAAAGCCTTTGTAAAAAAAACAATTTCCTTTTGGTTCTGGTTGTTGACCGCACTCTGCGCGATAATACCGGACGCCGATGTCGCCGGACTCGCTTTCGGCATCAAATTCGGCAGTCTGTTCGGGCATCGCGGTTTCACGCATTCGATTATGTTCGCGTTAATGTTCGGCGGCGTTACCGCCTTTTTCGCCGACCGATTTTTGCAAACCGGACGTTCGTTTATAAAACTTTTCGTCTATTTTTCGCTCGCCACATTTTCTCATCCGTTGCTGGATATGCTGACCAACGGCGGTTCGGGCGTGGCGCTGTTGGCGCCTTTCAGCAATGAAAGATATTTTTTTCCGTGGCGACCCGTCGAAGTTTCGCCGATTGGTATGGGATTTTTCAGCGACCGAGGTTTAGACGTTACTCTAAGCGAGATAATTTGGATTTGGCTTCCGGCAATCGCTGTTTTGACAGCGGCAATAATTGTTAGAAAATTGCAGAACAGAATGTAAATAGCGCAACCTAATTTTATCGGTTAGTACTACACGGCAAGCCGAACTTAAAGAAGATTATGCAAAACGATTTGTTAAAAAGAATCACGGTTGACCCGAATATGTGTCACGGCAAACCCGTTGTGCGCGGAATGCGCTATCCGGTCGAGATGATTTTAGATTTGCTCGCGGCGGGAATGACGTTTGAAGAAATTATTGAAGATTATCCCGATTTGGAACGCGAAGACTTTCAAGCCTGTCTATTGTTTGCAGTAAAGTTGGTAAAAGGCAATTCGATTAATCAAGTCCTCAGCGGGTAATGAATTGAATAGTTATTCTCAAATTTTCAACGTGTCGAGATTTAAGACGTTCACGGAATTGTCTATTCCTTGGAAATCGTCCCAATCATCGCTTAGCAAATCGGCGTTGAGATACTTGGCGGTTGCCAAGATGATTGCATCAGGCAGTTTTATCTTTTTGATTTTGTTTTTGCGGTAGACTATCGCTTGGTCGGCGATGGCGCGGTTGACTTCGACGAGTTCCAGATTTGCAAAAAGCTCGTCTATCAAATCCTTTTCGTCTTGATGTTGAAAGTCGTAGGCATAGACTTCCATATAAGTAACGATTGAAACGTAAAAATCATCGTAAAGCGACAAAAGTTTT
>CADCUR010000264.1 GCA_902805935.1 uncultured Pyrinomonadaceae bacterium | reverse complement strand
CGAAAGCGCTCGTCAAAGATTTCGTGCAGATTGACGCCGACAATCCGAATCGAATGTCGTTGGCGATGCGCACCGCGTCGTCTATATCTCGCGCCGGAATGACGGCGAGAACCGGACCGAAAATCTCTTCCTGCGCGATTGCCATTTCCACGTCAACACCGGCGACGACGGCGGGCGACGAGAAAAAGCCCTTGGCGAAATTCCCTCCGCTCAAACGCTCGCCGCCCGCCAAAATTTTCGCGCCGCTCGCACGCGCCGTTTCGACGCTTTCCAGCACTTTTTCGAGCTGCTGTCCGGTAATCGAAGGTCCGATGTCAACGCCCGCTTCGAGACCGTTGCCGATTTTGAGTTCGCGCGTGCGCTCGACGAGCCGCGCCGAGAATTTTTCCGCCAAGTTTTCTTCGACAATCACGCGCGATGTCGCCGTGCATTTCTGACCGGTCGAGAAAAAGGCGGCGTTCATCACGATTCCGACGGCTTCCTCGACATCGGCGTCAGCCAGCACGACGGTCGGATTTTTGCCGCCCATTTCAAGCTGCAAACGGGCGCGTCTTTTGGCGCATTCAACCGCGATTTCGCCGCCGACCGCTTCCGAGCCGGTAAAGGAAATCGCCCGCACCGCCGGATTAACGACCAACTCGCGCCCGACTTTTCCCGTTCCCGTGACGAGGTTGAGCGCGCCTTTTGTAACTCCGGCTTCGTCGAGAATTTCCACGAGCCGCAGCGCGCAGAGCGGCGCGAGTTCCGAAGGTTTTATCACCGCCGCGTTTCCGGCGACGAGCGCGGGCGCGAGTTTCCACGCGGGGATGGCGATTGGAAAATTCCACGGCGTGATCAGCCCGACGACGCCGAGCGCGCCTTTAATCGTGTGAATGAAAACCCGCTCGCGTTCCGACGGAATGGCTTCGCCGGATAGCCTCGCGCCTTCGCCCGCGAAATACCGCAGAATGTTGACGGTTCTGCCGACTTCGCCGCGCGATTCGGGCAAAGTTTTTCCTTCTTCGCGCGTCATCTCGCGGGCGACGGATTCGGCGCGGCTCTCCAAAATCTGCGCCGCCCTGAAAAGAATTTCGCCGCGTTTCGGCGCGGGAACATTCGCCCACTCGCTCTGCGCCGCGCCCGCTGCCGCAATCGCCTGCCGCGCGTCCTCTTCAATCGAATCCTGAAATTCGGCGACCGTTTCGTCCGTGTTCGCCGGATTTACGTTGGCGAAAGTTTTGCCGGAAATTGATTCGACCCACTCGCCGCCGATGAAATTTTTAAACGTTTGCGCCACTGTTCGCTCCTCTGTTAATCGTCGTTATTCTCGATTCGGTTTCCAATTCGGCAAGCCGAAAGGTTGCCGCAGCAATCCGGTTTAATTGTTCGGTCGGAAGCGCGGAAAGAAACGGCGGAATCTGGTTCATTCGGGCGATTCCTGCTAATTCCGTCGCGTGATGAAGAACTTTTGCCGGGCTTAAACCGTCGCGCAAATCTTCGAGCGGCAGAAAACCGGCGCGCAGTTTTTCCGCCGTCTCGTAATCTCCGGCGACGCACGCCCGGAAAAGCTCGCAGCTCAAACGGGGCGCAATCGTCCCGGAGCCGGTCGTAAAACCGGGCAGATTCCAGTCGCGTAAGTGAACGATTGCCGGGCGTTCGCCGATTCCGCTGACGATTAAATCTTTATTGACGCGGCTTAATAACGCTTCGAGATACGCGTCCTGTTCCGGGTTTTCGCGGACGACCGCATACTTGATGCCTACACAGACGCCCGCATCAACCAGCCGCGCAACCGTATCCAGACCGCGCATCGCGTCCGCGCCGAAATTGTCTTCTTCCTTGAGATAAAGAATCAGCGGCGTGCCGGACACATCGGCGATTTCCAGAAAACCGCGCTCGATTCCTTCGGCGTCGCGCGGGTCGTTGCACGGCAGCATCATCGCGCACGGAAAATTGTGTCGGCGGAGAATCGCCGCCTGGTCAATCGCCCTGCCGTAGCTCGGTCCGAGACTGGGAATCGCCCACAAATCGTCGCTCAAATTAGCCAGCCAGCCGAGCAAATCTTCGTATTCACCGAGCGTGATGTGATACAAAAAAGCGTTTCCGCCGTAAAGCAGACGAGTAATTCCGCCCGCGGCGATGTGCCGCGCGAGCCGGTCGTTTTCGTCAAAATCGAGAGCGCGCGAGCCGTCGTTTTTCCTCGCCAGCGGCGGAACGGCGAAAACGCCGCGCAAATCTTCAATGGTTACGGGTGTTGTTTTCATAAATTTTATGCGTATTCAATCGCTTTCGCGTCCGTGATGACGAGCGGCGAATCCGCGAGCGGCAGCCAGCCGAATCGCCAAAAACCGTTTTCTAATCTCGCTTCGTTCAGACGGTAAACTTCGCCGCTCAAAAGATTGATTAAAACCGGATTTTTCAGATTTTCCGCTTGCTTGTGCCACAGAGAAACTTCGATTTTTTTCGCCGCCCGGTCTTCCTGCAATGAAACGGGCAGCCAGTAAGCCAGAACCGGAAAATTGCCGCGTGAAAAGCCCGCCGAGTAAATCGTCTCGCGTTCGGTCGCGCCCTTCCACATCACTGGATCGCCGAAATGCGGCATCAAATCCGCCGGTTTTGTCGTCGCGTCAAACAAGGCGCACAAATTTTGATAAGCGAAATACGAAAGTTTCGGCGAGTAATCGCGCCCGCGCAAAACGCCTTTTAAATTCGGTTTTCCGGTCGCGCCCGCGCCCCAGTTGTAATTGACCAAATCAACCGCGTGAAAATACGAAGTCAGCTCGATGCCGAGTCCGAGATCGGTCAGCAGGCGGCGCAGCAGCCATTTGGCTTGCCGGTTTTCGTTCCAGTCGAGCGCGGCGAGCGCGCCGCTGCCGCCGTTTTCCGAAGGCGTGCCGCATTCGCCCTGCCACAATTCAATTCGCGGGTTAAACCGCCCGACGAGCTGCCGGAAAGCGCGGACATGCTGTTCATAATTAAATTCGGGAATGGCACGATACGGGTGAAACGAAATTTTATCGGCGTAATCGCCCAAACCGAGTTCGAGACAGCGTTCGAGATAATGCAAAGATTCGGGAATGTCGCCGAGCGCGCCCGCGACGATCACGGCGTTCGGAACTTGACGGCGAATCACGGGCGCAGTCGCTTTGACCAGATTGACGTACCCTTCGGGCGAAGGCTTTTCCGGTTTCCAGAAACCGGTCGTATTCGCCTCGTTCCAGATTTCCCAGTGCCGCACGCGGCTTTTAAAATGTTTGGCGATGCTCTTCGTGTAAGCGAGCCAACCGACGCGAGCTTGCGGGGTAAAAACCGGCGCCCAGCCGACAGAAGCCGGGTCCGGCGCACCGGGCGTGTAAAGCCGGTTGCCGTAACCGAGATTGAACCACGGGCGAACGCCGATTTTAACGAGCGAATCAACCACCTCGTCGAGCCACGCGAAATCGTAAGTTCCTTTGACAGTTTCGGTTCGCGCCCAGCCGGTTTGCAGCCGCGCCCATTTCACGCCGAGTTTCGCCAGATGCGGGTAAACGCGCACGGGATCGAACATTTTCCGGTCTAAAGTTTCGCAGCCGATGGAAAGAGCCGAAGCGGAAATTGATGCAGAAGTCCGCGGCTTTAATTTTCCCGCGACTTTAAGATCGAAATCCGCAGCAACGGGAGAATTTGCGGCTGGCGCGTTTTGTCCGAAAATTTCTTTTTCTGCGCCGCCCGCCCCAGCAAAAGCAGCGGCGCCGAGACCGAGTTGAAGAAGTTTTCGTCTGCTGAGTTTAGTCATAAATCAATTTGCCGCCAGCGCCGCTTTGAGCCACGCCAGATGTTTCGTCGAAGCCAAGCCGTAGAGATAAAACAAAAAACCGTCGAGTTGCGCTTCTCGCATCATCCGCAATCGCTCGGCAACGTCTTCGGGCGATTGGCAATCCGGGTGATGAAACGAAAATCCGCCGAAAATCTGAATCTGCCGTTCATCCGGCGGCGGCACGAAAGCGAGTTCCGCCCGCATTTTCTCTTTTGGCATTCCGATAAAAGTCACCGTCGCCGAATCAACCCGGTCGGTTAAATCGTCGAGCGGAAGCGCCGTTTTTCCGCCGCTGAAAAACTGCGAAGTCGCCAGCCGCAGATTCAAATGCGTTTCGCCCGTCGCCTGCCGGATTTCGTCGAGCAAACTCGTCAAAGTCCGTCGGCGCATTTCGAGCAAGGCGGCTAAAGCGTTCGCGCCAATCGCTTCGGCAAGCTGCGTTTCCAAATCAACATCAATCGTCTCCGCGAGCGATTCGTCGAAATAGCTTTCGAGACGCGCTCGCGCTTTTATAGTGATTTCGTCGGCGGACGCTCCCAGATTTTCTCGGCAATAGCGGCAGACGCAGACGGACAAAAGCCATTTCGCCCAACTTGCAAGCGCGATTCCGCTTTTGTCGTGCAAGCCCTGATGCTCGTATCCCATAAAACCGAGCGCTTCCAAATCAATCTGCGCGACGCCGAAATCGGCGATGTCGCGGCAAACGGCGACGGCGTATCGGCGCACGTCCGGGCTTGAAGGGCAGAGCGCGTAGGTGTAGCAATCGCCGAAAACATTTTCAACGCAGCAATCCGGCTGAGTGCTTCCCAAAAAATCGTTGTGACAAAGAACCGTCCACGCATTAACTTGAAATTGCTCGCGCCCGCAAATTTCGACGAATTTTCGGACAATCTCCGCTTGCGCGGCGACGCGCGGGCGTAGTTTGCCCGTTTCGTAAAGCGACGGATTCGCTGGAAAATAAAGCGCGCCCGCTTCCTGCTCGAAAACCTTGCGGCGGCGCGGCAGCAGCATTCGCCCGCCGTGATAACTGAGCGCCAGATTGCAGGCGTTCAGCCCCAAATCTTTGAGCTGATTGATAATTTCAACCGGCTCGACCGCTTCCAAATCCCAGGCGTTCATCCAAATTGATTTGAGCGTTTTCAAACGTCGTTTACTCCTTCAAATCCGACAAATCAACGAGCGCCGCGTCGCGCCCGCCGTCCACCGTCAGCCACGTTCCGGTGATCCATTCGGAATCGTCCGAGGCGAGAAACAAAGCGGCTTTCGCCACGTCTTCCGGCTTTCCCAAGCGACCGAGCGGAAAAGTTGACAGCACGCGCCGCCGGGCTTCTTCCGGGTCGGCGAAAGAATCGAAAAAAGGCTCGGTGCGAACCGACTCGATTTGTCCAGGAACGATTGCATTTACCCGAATTCGCTCCGGCGCGTATTCGACCGCCAGATTGCGCGTCAAAGCGAGCAGCCCGCCTTTCGCCGCCGAATAAGGAAACGAATTTTTGTTCGCCCGATAACCCTGCGTCGAAGCGACGGTCACGATGCTCCCGCCGCCAGCGCGAAGCAAAAGCGGATGAGCGGCGCGAGCGCACAGCCAGTTCGAGCGTAAATTAAGATTCAAACATTCGTCCCAATCGTTTTCGCCCGCCGTCAAACTGGTTAATTGAAACGGTCTGCCCGCGTTGCTGATTAAAACGTCGAGCCGGTCGAAACAACGCTCTACTTCTTGGAATAATTGCTCGACTTGTTCGGGTTTTGTAACATCAACCGGAACGGCAATCGCCCGCTCGCCGATTTCCTCAGCCGATTGACGTGCGGAATCCGCGTTCAGCTCGGCGATAACGACGCGCGCTCCTTCAGCCGCGAAGAGCTTCGCCGTGGCGCGACCGATGCCGCTTCCACCGCCTGTTACAACCGCGATTTTGTTCCTCAAACGCATAAATTAATTGCCGCGTCGCCCGTTTCGGCGAATGCGTACCGGAAGATTCGACGCGCTCTTCGCCTTTATTGTCAGCAAGGTCACGGAATGTTCCGGCACCCGGAATTCGCCGCTTGTAACCTTTTGCGGCGCTATCTTTTCAGTTTGATAACCCGCCGCTGAAATCTGATGGCGGTCGAAAAATGCTCCGTCGTCCGTTCCCCAATTACTGAAGTTCGTCCTTATGCTCTGCACGACGGGAGAACGATTGACGATTAAGTATGAATATAGGCTCTTCGCTCGATTCTTGACGGCAAACGTTACGACGGCACGCTCGTCGCTCGATGAAACCGCGACACGCTCGCCGACGAGATAGTTATTGAAAATCTGGTAAACGTGCGCGCCCGCTCGAAGATTGTTGTCGCCGTCCATCTTGCCGTAAGTCCCGCCGTCGCGTTCGTTCCAGGCGTTGGTGGCGCTTGCGCCGGCATCAACGGCGGCGATGATCGAGAGAGCGTCGAAGACTGCGCCCTTGTGACTGCGCATCCGCGGTTCGTTGTTTCGGTAGTTGTAATTGATGTTGTATTCGTTGACGTGCGCGGGAATGAACCTGCCCGGACTTTCCTCGCGCAGAATTTTCACGATGTCGCGGGTGTGTCTGGATAAGGCGTTTGTGCGGTCAAAGATTGCCTCGTCGGAATCAGCCGGTTTACTGCTCGCGTAAAAGTGAAATGTGACGAAATCGAGATTCGGGAGCGTGCCGCGGACAAAGCGGCGAACCTGTTCGGCTAAATCGCCGCGCGTGAAGGCTGGACCGCCGACTTTGATCGTCGGGTCAACGGCTTTCATTGCAACTGCGGCGCGATTGTAAATCTCGATCAATTCATCGAGACGGTCAGGCTGGTCGGCTCTTTGGAATTCGACGAAGTAAATCTGGTCGCGCTCGTTGGTCGCCTCAAAATACTTGATGCCGCGTTTCTGCTCGACATTTAATATGCGCACCAAGTCGGCGCAGAATTTGGCGAAGTTATCATACTCGCTCCGGTCGAGCAGGCTAATGGATTTTGTCTCGCCGCTCTTCGTCTTGATTTGGACGCTGTAAGTCTTCATCCACGCCGGAAACTTCGGAATATTGATCAGTCGTTCCGGCGCGTAGCCATGCAGTTTTGCCCACCCGTCCGCCGCGTTCATCGCATCGTTGATTTTCGCCGCGTCCCAGCGCTTGCCCTTTGAGTCAGCCCAGCCGCGCGCGTCTTCAACCGAATCATTAATCAAACCCGAGTAGTGGTATCGAAGCAGCCCGGCTTTCATATAAGCGAGATTTCGTCCGTAACCTGCTTCACGAGCGACGGCTGGAGCGTTACCCGCAAAAACGTTTAACCCGTAGCTGAAAGCGGTCGCTGTGCTGCGGACATCTCCCCAGTTGACGTTGACGCGAACGGAATCTTGAGTCAAACTTTGCGCTGCGGGCGCGCTCGCCATACATAAAATCACAATGACGATTCCCGCCGCGCGCATAAAGCGCGAGCGACAATTTGTTGATATTCCAAGATTACCGTTTATAAACATCTGTTTTACAAACTTACGACGCATTGGGAGTTTGTCCCTCTGTAATTTTGCTGCCCATTGCTTCAACCCGTCCGACGAAAAAGACCAGCGCGAACAAAGCGACGAGCGCGAGGCAGCCGACTGTCCAGAAGACCGGCGAGTAACCGGCGCGGTCAACTACCTGCCCGACAATGAACGTGAAAATTGCGCCGCCCAAACTTGCTCCCATACCTGTCAGCCCGAGCGCGCTGCCCATCGTTTCCGACGGGAAGATGTCGGCGTGCAGGGCGAGAATGTTCGCGCTCCACATCCCGAAGCCGAAGGTCGCTAACGAAACCCAAGCGATTGCTCCGGCGGACGTTTCCGCCCCGACGACCATTACGCCTGCCACCATCGCCAACGCGCCGCCAGCCATCACTATCTTGCGCGCGAAAGTCGGCGTGTTCCCGCGTTCGAGCAGACGATCTGAAATGCCGCCGCCGATGAGTTTGCCGATGTCAACGGTGAGATACGGAATCCAGCCGAATAGTCCGATTTCCGCCAGAGAAAAGCCGCGCCCTTTGCTGAGATAATCGGGCAGCCAGAATACGTAAAACCACCAGACGGGCGTCGCCAACATGCGCGTCGCCATCAATCCCCATAAGGCGCGCACGCCGATTATCTGCCGTATTGAAGCGGTGAAGGAAGTAGACTTCGCCCCGCCCGTTCCGCTCTCACGGACGGCGGTTTCGCGGTCTTCCTCTGACAACCATTTATGTGTAGCGGGCGACGAGTAAACGACGAGCCAACCCGCGAGCCAGATAAAACCCAGAATTCCGGTAACGACGAACGCCGCGCGCCAACCAAAGTAAATCGCTAAACCCGCAACTATCGGCGGCGCAATGATCGCTCCAACAGCGGAGCCGCCGTCGAAAAAACCCATGCCGAACGCGCGTCTTTTTGCTGGAAACCACTGTGAGATTGCTTTTCCCCCGGCAGGCCAGTTCCCCGCTTCGCCAAGACCCAGCACGAAACGTAAGATGCCGAGACTCAAGGCTCCCTGCGCGAACGCATGAAGAATCGCGGCGATTGACCAAACGACGATTGAAACGGCGAAACCGAGGCGCGTCCCGATTCGGTCAATCATCGCTCCCGAAGCGACTTGCGAAATGGTGTAGGCGACGAGAAAGATGGTGGTGATCGTGCCGTATTCGGCACTGCTGATTCCGAGTTCGCCCCGTAACGCGGGCAAAAGCACCGAAAGCGCCTGCCGGTCCACGTAATTTATCATCGTGGATAAAAACAGCAGTATTAAAATCAGCCATCGCAGCCTGCTTAATTTCATAAACTTCGGTTAAAAACTCATTCGTCTTTTGTTGCCCTAGCCTCTCGTGAAATTCGTCAGCACGTCCTTGAGCGAGCTGAGCGGCGCGGTAATCGCTTCAATGCGGCGCATATCAACTTCGATGCCCAGCCCGACGCCCTCGGGAACGAGCAAATTTCCACGCTCGAAAATTACCGGTGAATCGGTAACGTCTTCGGTGTAGAGACACGGACCCACCGGATCGGAAGCGTAATCGAGACGCGGTGCGGCGACTCCGACGTGCGCCTGCGCCGCCGTTGCGATGCTTAATTCCTGCGTCGTCCCGATCAGACATTCGATATTGGCGGATTCGGCGAGCGCGAACAGGCGCATCATACCGTCAATTCCGCCCGCGACGGTTATCGAAATATTAAAAATATCAACCGCGCGATGCTTGATCAGCCGCAGAGCGTATTCGGCGCTGCGAACGTGTTCGCTGACCGGATGGTCAATTTCGCGGCGGGCTTCGGCGATTGATTCGATGTCTTCGCGCTCGACCGGGCTTTCGACGCTCTGAAACGGAAATTTAGTCAGCCGGCGATACGCGCGCAGAAAAGCCGGAAGCGTAAAAAGACCGCTGCCGTCGAGCGAGGTGATTTCGATTTTGTCGCCGTATTCGCCGCAGATTGATTCGAGCAGAGCTTCGTCGGCGTTCGTGTCGCACCCGAAATAAAACCGGAAAGCGTGAAAGCCTCGGTCGAACTGCTCGCGCACGAGCCGTTGGCGGTCGGCGACATCATTCTTTGATGTCATCCGAAAAATCGGGTAGCAGATCGGCACGCGCTCGCGCCGCTTGCCGCCGAGTAAATCGTAAACCGGAACGCCGAGCAGTCTGGCTTTCAAGTCGTAAGCGGCGATGCTGACGGCGGCGCGAAGCAGACAGGCTTTGCCGTAAAACCTCGTGCCGGGAAAGTTGGCGACCATCAAGTCGTCAATCCGGTTGATGTTCATCGCGTCTCGCCCGACGAGCAAAGATTTGACGCATTGCTCCATATCCCGAACGTCCGGCATCAGCGCGGGCAGATGCGAAACGTCGGACATTTCGCCCCACCCGATTGTTCCGTCCTCGGCTTCGAGCCGCAGCAAAACGTGCTGGCTCGCCTCGCCGTAAAGACGCGGCGTGGTAACCGGATACAGCGAAACGTCTTTGACTGCCGCGCGGCTCATCGAAATCGGTTTTTTTATTTCTCTGGTAGCTGTCATATTATCCAACATTCGTTTTTTCCCTCGCAAAATCGCAACAATTAATAATTCAAAACAGCCGGGTAGGTTCGCTGAATCCTCAGCGAATCTTGAATTGAACTGCGTGAGTCGTCGGGTCAGTTCCGGCGCGAAACTGCAAATTGTAAGTTCCCGTGGTTAAGTCGCTGGTTCTAAAATTAAAAATATAACCGCTCAGCTCCGCGTCATAGCGGAAGTTGCTGTCGGGGTCCACGTTGCTCGGGTCGGCGGGCGTTCCCGAACCGTCGCCTGAAACGCGTATTAGGCTCAAATAATTGAGGACGATTTGCGGCGACGAGACGTTGGCGTCCGCGGCGTTGTTAAGCTGGAGTTTGATCGGAATCGTGCTTCCGCTTTGATGAACTTTTGTTTGGTCGTAAAGCGCCTTGATTTTGTAAACGACGGTTAAACTTCCGCTCGCGGTCGCTTGATTAAAGTTGGCGTCGCCCGCGTAGCCGTAAGTCAAAACGCGCCGCGGATTGGAAACATTCAGAGCGGCGGTCGGAAGATTTGCCGAAAATCTGCCGTCCGTTTGAATCTGAGCGGTGACGGTTGATGCCGCATCGCCAGTCGAAATTGTGACGCTGCCGGTCGGAAAGAGCGCGCCCGCCGAGATTCTGCCCGAAACAACAACCGTCTCTATTCCGAGAACGATTGTCGGCGAAACTATTTGATCGAAAGTCGCGGTTGCTTTGCCGATGGTGATGCTCGCCGTATTATTCGACGCGGCGATGTAATTAGCATTACCGGCGAAAGACGCGACGACAGCGTAACTTCCTGCGCTGACGGGCGCGTCGGGCGAATTGTTATAAGTAAATGTCAACGAGCCTAGATTTTCGTTGTTGACGCCTTTAACCGTTCCGCTCGCCGTTTTCGGCTGACCGTCGTAAGTGAACGCGCCGCCGGTTACATTGATGATTGGAGTCGCGCGGCTGACATTTTGCGAAATAGCGGCTGAAGAGCTGCCTGAAAAGCCTCCCGATTCGCCGTAGCGAGCGGTAATCGAGTGCAAGCCCGCGCCGAGCGCGGCGGTTGAAATTGACGCCGAGCCGTTTTGCAAAACCCCGGTTCCGAGCAAAGCGGTTCCGTTAAAAAATTCGACGCTGCCCGTCGGAACTCCGCCGCCGCTCGTCAAAGTCGCCGTAAACGTGACGCTTTCGCCGTAAGTTGAAGATAACTTGCTCGAAGCAAGGCTGGTTTGCGTCGCGGCTTTATTGATGATAATGCTCGCCGTATTATTCGAGGCGGCAAGATAATTCGCATTGCCCGGAAAAGATGCGGCGACCGCGTAAGTTCCCGGATTGATCGGAACGTCGGGCGAGCCGTTATAAGTAAACGCGGGCGCGCCCAAATTTGCATTGTTAATGCCGGTTACTGCGCCGATTGCGGGTTTCGGCTGACCGTCAAAGGAAAAAGTGCCGCCGGTAACCGTTATGACCGGAGTCGCGCGGTTGATGTTCTGCGAGATTGCGGCGGACGAACTTCCGGCGAATCCTGCGGATTCCTGATAAACGGCGGTAATCGTGTGGCTTCCCGCTTCGAGCGCCGAAATTGAAAGAACGGCTGAACCGTTTTGCAGATTGCCTGTGCCGAGCGATGTTCCGGCGGCTAAAAATTCGACTGTTCCGGTCGGAACGCCGCTCGCGCTCGTCACCGTTGCCGTCAAGGTTGCGGTTTCGCCGAAGATTGACGACAGATTGCTCGACGCGAGGCTTGTCTGCGTAGCGGCTTTGATTACCGTGTAATTAACGGTGCGGCTGCTCGTGTTTCCGGCGTTGTCGCGGGCGTTGATGGTGAATGTCTTCGCGCCGGTTGACGATGTATCGAGGCTCGCGCCGTTCGCCGTCGTGCCTTCGCAGAGGGCGATGCCTGAATTTTCGTCGGTGCAGGCGTAATTGGCGGCGACTTGCTGGTTAAATGTGTAAACGGCGTTTTCGATTGGAGACGCGACGGCGATTTGCGGCGCGGTTGTGTCTGGAACGGTCGGATCGTCAGCCGTTACCGTGACCAAAGTTACCGAATGATCCGGCACGTAAAACTCGCCGTTGTTGAGCGTCTGGAAATTGACCGTTCCCGTGTAATAGCCGCCGGACGAAATTTCATAGCGGTTAAACGAGGCACCCGGCTGCCAGTTGCCGAAATTGGTATTGACCTGCTGCACATTCGGCGTGCGGTTGACGACGAGATAGGATTTCAGATTCGTTTGGCGGTTTTTGACGGCGTAAACAACCACCGCGTTATCGTCGCCGGTCGTCGTTGCCACGCGGTCGCCGACCAGATAATTGTTGAAAAGCTGGAAGGTTTCCGCGCCGATTCGCAAATTGTTGCTGCCGTCCAATTTGCCGTAAATGCCGTCGCGGTCGTTCCAAGCATTAGTTACGGAAGTTCCGGTGTCAATGGCGGCGACAATTGAGAGCGCGTCGAAAACCGCGCCTTTGTGTCCGCGCATTCGCAAGTCCGGGGCGCGGTAATCGTAGCTGATGTTGTATTCGTTGACGTGCGCCGGAATAACCCGGTTGGGGCTTTCCTCTCGCAGAATTTGCGCGATGTCACCGCTGTGGCGACCTAAACTCTTAGTTCGGTTGTAAATCTGCTCGTCCGAATCGGTCGTGTTGCCGGTCGCATAAAAGTGATACGACATAAAATCGAGATTCGGGCGGGTTCCGCGCACGAAGCGGCGCACCTGATCAACTAAATCGGCGCGCGTGAAAGCGGGACCGCCGACTTGAATCGTCGGGTCAACGGCTTTCATCGCCACGGCGACGCGGTTGTAAATCTCGATTAACTCGTTGAGATGGTCGGGCTGGTTGTTTTTGACGAATTCGACGTAATAGATATTGTCGCGCTCGTTGGTCGCCTCGAAAAATTTAACCCGCCGCTGCTGGTCAACATTGAGAATGCGAACAAGCTGGGCGCAGAACTGCGCGTAGTTGTCGTATTCGGTCGGGTCGAGCAAATTAATCGTTTTGGTCGCGCCGGTCGAAGTCGTAAAAGTAACCGGATAAGTTCTCATCCACTCCGGGAAATCGGGAATCGTGACGAGTTTGTCGGGTTTGTAGCCGTGAGCCGTATTCCAGTTATCGGCTGCGTTCATCACTTCGTTGATGCGGGCGGCGTCCCAGCGCTGCTGGGCAACGACCGTCCAGCCGCGCGCGTCCGTCGCCGAATCGTTGAGCAAACCGCCGTAGTGAAAACGAATCAGCCCGGCTTTCATATAAGACAGATTGCGGCTGTAAGTCGCGTTTCCGGCGATGCTCGGAGCGACAGCCCCGTAACCGTTCAAGCCGTAGCTGAGGCTGCTCGTCGTCGTTCTGACAGTGTTCCAATCAACCGTCGCCTGCACGGGCGTCGCGGCGACCGTTACCGGAGTTGCGCCCGACGAACTGCCTGAGATAACGATATTGTCAATCAGCACCGCGTTTGATTTGACGGTCGAGCTGCCGTCATTGATCGAGAATCGGTCGGGGTTGACCGCCGCCACAAAACCCGCGGAACCGATTGCTCCTTCGTCAATCCGAAAAGTGTAAGTCCCGTTCGCGCCTTTGGTTGTATCGGCGCGGTCAAAGCTAATTGTCAGCGTATGAACGGCGTTCGGCGTGTAGGTCAAGCCGGTCGTCGGGGTCGTTCCCTGCGCCGTCACTCTGCCGTCCTTGAGCGTGACGGTTCCGACTTTGCTCGCGGTCGCCACTCGGCTGTCGGTGCTGCTGACGGACGCGCTTCCGAGATCAATTGCGATCACGCCGCCGGTGGCGCTCGGGTCAAAGAACTGCAAAGTCATCGTGCCGGACGAAAGCTGGTCGCCGAAGTCAGCCGCGAAAGACGGATAAGACGGCGTCGGCGAGCCGGCGTTTCCGTCAAACAAAACAAGCGATTTTGAATCGAACGCGCCCGGATAAACTGTTGCGGCATCGGAAACGACATCGAGCTGAACCGAAGTCGCCGGAACTTGCCCGTCGCCGTCATCAGCAAGCTGTGTCTGTCCGGTCATCAAGCCGATTCCGTTGTTTGCTTTCGTCGGACTCGGATCGAGATTCGACGGGTTGAAATTCTGCTGGTAATCGGGGATGCCGTCCGCGCCGTTGCTGACGGTTGTTCCTGAAAGAGTCTTTAAATCAGCGAGCGTAGTCGCGGTGTCGAAATTGAAATTGTTGCTGTATTTGATCGGCGGCTCGCCGCCCGTGTCCGAAACGACGACCGAAGCGGCGGCGCTTTTTGTCGGGTCGGCAACCGACGCGGCGCGAACGTAAAAATTGCCGTTCGTTGCAGGTGCGGTGTAAAGACCTGTGCTGCTGACGCTGCCGCCGTTCGTGATGACTTCGCCGCGAGCGTTGCGAACATCCCAGAGAACGTCGGGGTTGCTCAATCCGCTGACCGTTGCGGTAAACTGCTTCGTCTGATTGTAAGCGACGCTTGCGCTCGTCGGGTCAATCGTCACTCCGGCGGTCGGCGGCGCGGTGTATTCGGGAACGCCCGAAACGTTTATTTCGTCCACAAACGTCGCGCCGCTCGTGTTTCCAAAACTGCCGTTATTAATCGAAAAGCGGTCGGGATTAAACGCGCCCCGGTAACCGGCGGTGCCGATTTCGCCCGCGTCAATTTGATAGGAAAAAGTTCCGTCCGGGCTTTTGCTAATGTCGCTGCGGTCGAACCTGATGGTCAAAGTGTGCGCCGCGCCAATCGAGTAAGTTAAGCCGGTCGTCGGCGTCGTTCCCGTTGCGGAAACCGTTCCGTTTTTGAGCGTCACCGTTCCGGTTTTGCTCGCGGTCGCCACGCGGCTGTCGGTCACGCTCACCCAGCCGCTTCCGAAGTCAACGGCGATGCCGCTGCCCGTCTGGTTCGGATCGTAGAATTGCAGGGTAATCGTGCCGGAAACGAGCCGGTCGCCGTAATCAACTGCGAAAACCGGGAACGAAGGCGTCGAAGGCGTGACGCCGCTGCCGGTATTTCCGTCGTAAATGACGAGAGAATTAGACGTGAACGCGCCCGCGTATGTGCCGGAAGCATCGGAGACGACATCGGTTTGAACTGAATTGGCGATTGGAGTTTGATTGTCGCCGTCGTCCGCCAACTGCGTTTGTCCGGCGGTTAATCCGCTGCCGCCATTAGCCTTTGCGCTCGCCGGGTCAAGATTCGCCGGGGTGAAATCCTGCTGGTAATCGGGAATACCGTCGGGCGCGCTCGCGCCCGCCGCGTCCTTGAGATCGGAAATCGTCGTCGCCGTATCCGCGTCGAAATTGTTGGTGTAGCGTGTTGTCGGTGAAGTTTGCGGGGCTGTCAACGGCGCGGCAATTCTTTTTGCCGCCGCAACCGATTTGTTCGTTTTCGTCGAAATTTCTTTTGCCAGAACTCCGGTAAAAGGCGCGAGCAACACGCTCAGGATAATCGTCAGCGACACAATCGGCGGGAAGCCGAACGGAGAGCGAGACGCGCTCCGGTTTGTATATTCCGAAAAGCGAGCGAATTGATTGGAATTGGCGCGGCTGAATATCGAATTGAACGGCGATTTGCGTGTTGACATCATTTTATTTTTCCCCTTATTAATTATTGATTACTGAATAAGCCTTCTTTTTAATTAAAAACGCGCCGCCCGACGGCAAGCGGCGCGTCCCCTTTTATTTTTGTTTTAGAACAAAAGTTTCAAGCCGAATTGAAGCTGTCTGGCGAAAGTGTTGGTCTGCGTGATGACGCCGAAATTCGAGCTGCCGAAAGTGGTTCCGGGCGACGAGTATTCGGGTCGGTTAAAGACGTTGAACGCTTCGGCGCGCAGTTGCAGCCGCAAGCCTTCGCGGATGGTCGTGTTTTTGAACAGCGAAAAGTCGAGATTGTTTCTGCCGGGCGAGCGCACGTCGGGCAAAGTCGAAGTCGCGGTCAGCTCCAAAGTTTGACGCTGGCGGAAAGCGGCTGTGTCGAAAAAACGGGTCAAAGTCCGCTCGTCAGACGGCAGCAGCGCGCTGACGCCGGTGCTTTCCGCGCCGACGATGGTTAAAGGCACGCCGCTCTGCGCCTGATAAATAAAATTGACTTGAAAACCTTCGACGAGTCTGCCGACGAAACCGTTTGCATTACTGAAAAATCTTTCGCCTTTGCCGAATGGAAGCTGGAAAGTGCCGCTCAAGACAAAGCGATGCGGCGTGTCGAACGCGCTCAACTCTCTGACCGGTTCCGGGTCGTTGGCGTTCAAAAAGCGCACCGTTTCGAGCTGTTTCGAGAAAGTGTAAGAGGCAAGCAGCGTCAAACCTTGCGCGAATCGGCGGCTCAATTTGGCTTGCAGCGAATCGTAGCGGCTCGAACCGATGCTGTCGTTGAGCCGAGTGATCGAACCGAATTGCGGAAACGGGCGCAGAAGCTGTCCGCGAGTTGTCGTCTGCGACGTGGCGAGCGCCGAAGTGCCGGTAATCAAACCGAAAAATGGGTTGCGGGCAGTCGTATTGAGCGTGTTGACTCCGGTGGCGATGAACGTTTGACGCGCTTGTGCGCGGAATTGTTCGGGAACTTCGTTAATCAAACTATTGACCGGCAAATCTCTGCCGGTCGAGCCGGAATAAGCCACGTCAGCCAAGATGCCGCCGGGCAGGTCGCGCTGGATGCTGATCTGATATTGCTGCGTGAACGGCTGTTTGCGGTCGGGGTTGATAAAGCTGATTGATTGACCGGCGAGCGTCGTCAAACCCTGACTAGAACCGGGAGCAGTGGTCAAGCCGTTCGGAAACGGATTGCTTAACGTGCCGACCGGAACTGCGCCGTTAATCGTGCCGACAAACGGAGTTGATACGCTAAAGCCGAGTCGGGCTTCGTCAAGCAATGTAGTCGCGCCGTAAAAAATGCCGTAACCGGCGCGCAGCACCGTTTTTTGATTGAGCGAATAAGCGACGCCGACGCGCGGCGAGAAATTGTTGCGGTCAAGATCGGTGATTCCGCGCGGCTGACCATTGACACCGGCGAAAAGAAGTCCGCCGCGCACGTTGAAGTTGGCTGCCGGAATGTCCGGTATCGGATTTGCGGCGAAATTGATTCTGGCTTGCTGTTCGAGCGGGCTGGTCGCCGCAAAATCGAAACCGCGATTGAACTGATTGTCGCGCTCGGTGTTTTCGCCTTCAAATTCATAACGCAAACCGACGTTCACCGTTAATTTTGAACTGAAGCGAATGTCGTCCTGCACGTAAAAGCCGTAATAAGGAGCGCGTTCATTGGTCACGACGGTGTTGCCGACTTCGCTGCTGTTGCCGGGAAGTCCGAGCAAAAACGTCGCCAGACCGTTGCCCGCCGTCGTGCTGGTCGCCTGCGGATTCGGTCCGCGCGTGAAAACCGTATCGAAGTTAAAAACTCCCGCCGCCGCCGCTCCGCGCGCTCCGCGTTTCGAGAAAAACAAACGATATTCCCCGCCGAAGCGTAAGGTTTGCTTGCCGAGAACTTTGGTCGCACCGACGCGGGCGATATGCCCGTCTTCCTTGTTGTTCGTCAGCCGTCCGCCCTGCGATGTCAGGCTCGTAAAACCGCTGATGCCGATTCCCGGAATCGCCTGAACCGGCAAGGAACCGACAAAAGATGACGGAAATCCCAAGCCAGTCAAATCCGTGCCGATGCTGTCAGCCTGCGCGACCGTCTCAAATCTGGTAAAGCCGTAGCGGAAATTAAGAACGGTCGTCGGATTGACGATAAACGTATAATCGAGCGACGCTCCGGGAGCGAAACGCTCTTCCGAATCGCCGGTAATAAAATTCTGGAACGCGCCCTGCCGGACGAGAAAGAAATTGCGCTGCGAATAACGCCCGAAAATTTGGTGTTTTTCGTTAAAGCGATGGTCAATGCGAACGATAAAACCGTCGTCGCCAATCGGGTCTCTGAAAGATGTTACGAAATTATTCGCGCCCGTCACCGGATCGCCCGGAGCGTTCGGCAGCGGAAACAATCTCAGCAAATTGAGCGAAATCGGATTAATCCGATTCTGCGGGATAATGTTGCCGGGAAACGGGTCGCGGACAAATCCTGAGCCGGAAGCGCGAGTCGTCGCCGGGTCGAAAATCGTCACGTTCGAGATTGTCCCGTTGGCGTTTCGGACGCGCGTTTGCGAAAAATCGCCCTGCCGCTGCAAAAGAGTCGGCACGGTCGAAGTAAAAGTGCGCGGCACGCCTTCGCGCGAGCCTTCGTAATTAAAGAAAAAGAAAGTGCGGTTTTTGCCGTTGTAAAAGACGGGACCGCCTTCGCCGAAAGCGGGCAGAAAAACCGGACCGCCGATTGAAACGCCGTATTGATTGAAGTTGAACTGCGGAATCGAAGCGGCGAACGGGTCGCGAGCGTTGAATTCCGAGTTGCGGTGAAAGATAAAAGCTGTGCCGTTAAAATCGTTCGTTCCCGCTTTGATCGAAGCGTTAATGACGCCTCCGGCAAACCGTCCGAACTCGGCGTCGAACGAATTGGTCTGCACCTTAAATTCCTGCGTCGCGTCAACCGACGGGACAAACTGCACCGCGCCGTCGCTGCCCGTCGCCGGAACGCCGTCAATCAAAACTTCGTTAAAGCGCGGCTGACCGCCGGAAATGCTCACGTCTGAAACCGAAGCGGTCGAAGTCGTTCGCAAAAAAGTTGCCGCCTGTCCGCGCCCGGTAAAATTAACGCCCGGCACGGTAGCCGCCAGCGCGAAAGCGTTGCGCCCGTTTAAAGGCAAATCAACCAACCGCTCGCCCGTAATAACTTCGCCGCGCGAAGCGTCGTTGGTTTCGAGCGGCGTCGCGTCGGCGGTAACGGTTACGGTTTCCGTAATCGCGCCGGTTTCGAGCGCGGCGTCAATCGAAGGCTTGTCGCCGATTGCCAATTTGATGCCTTCCTGAACGAATTTTTTGAAGCCGGATTTTTCGATTTCGAGCCGATAATTGCCTGGCTGTAGCGCGGGAACGACGTATTCGCCGGACTCGTTCGTCTCAACGGTCGTCGCCGTAGTCGTGTCGAGATTAATTACGACAACTTGCGCGCCCGGGACGGCGGCTCCAGCTGCGTCGTTGACGCGACCGCTGACGGTGGCGCGAAAATCCTGCGCGAGCGCGGCGGCACTCAAAAGCAAAACTACGGCGATAAGTTTGGTTAATTTCACGATGCGAACTCCTCAATCTTTAAAGTTTCTGTAAATGTTTACACAAAGAAGCGAATTAGTTTGTTTGGGCAACAAATTAAAGCAGCGAATTTCTAACTGCTGATTAAATAATCAACGCAAAAATTTATAAAATCGTCGTTTGCCGCTGAAACTTGCTCGCCGAAAATCAGTAAAATGCTTTAATAACTGAAAAATGAGATAAAAAGACAAATTACCGTCAGTTTAATTACAATTGCTTATCAATGTCGAAAAGAAAAGGCTGTTTATTAAAAATATTAATTGGATGTAAACTATTTGTGTAAACATTTACATAAATGTAACACTCTTGTCAAGCGAAAAGTTTATGCGAGGACGAGTTTTTTTTGCGAACGCGGCGCGGCGCAGGAATTTCGCTCGACGATTTGACACGGAAATGTGCGCGAATCGAGCGGAACTTCCGGGTTTTGGAGCTTGCGGAGCAACATTCCGGCGAGTTCGGCGCCGATTTTCTCCTGAAAAACCGTAACGGTCGTCAGCGACGGCTCCAGAATCGAAAAATCTTCGCGGTCGCCGAAGCCCATTAAACTTATTTCTTCGGGAATCCGAATGCCGCGATTGGCGAGCGTTTTCCAGACGCCGCCCGCGATTTCGTCGTTTGCCGCGAAAACGGCGGTCGGGGGATTTGCGTCGCGCAGCAATTCGCTGGCGGCGAGTTTTCCGTATTCGATATAACCGACGCCCCAATCTTCTGTCGCGCGTATTTCCTCGATGTTATTTTCGCCGAGCGCACGTCGGTAGCCTTCGTAACGCCGCCCGAACCAGGGTAAGTTCGTGTCGCCAACAAAAGCGATGCGACGGTGTCCGAGCCGTAGTAAATATTTCGTCGCTTCGTAGGCTCCGGTGATGTCGTCGTAAACTAGCGCATCGGTTTTTATTTTGTCTTGGTGTCCGATATAAGTGTTACCCAGCACGACGTAAGGCAAATTGATATTCGAGAGCGCGTCGAGAAAATTTTCGTAATGAAGCCCGGCGAGAATCACGCCGTCAACCGTTCCCTGCTGCGCGATCAGACGCGGAAGCTGGAGGCGTTCCGGCGCGGTGTTCGGGCTGTAGCGAAACGGCGCGAAAACCAGGTCGAAACCGGCGTCGGTCAGCTCGCGCTCGGCTGCCATCAGCATTTTAACCTGCATCGAGTTGAGCGCGTCGCGGTTGCCGAGGAGAAAACAAATAGTTTCCGACGAATTGCTTGAAAGCCGTTTCCAATGCACGTTGCGGCGGTAATCGAGCGTTTTAACCGCTTCATTGACCGCACGCGCCGTCTCCGGGTCAAAATAACCCGAATTATTCAGCACGCGCGAAACCGTCGCCGTGCTGACGCCCGCGCGGTGCGCTACATCTTTGATCGTCGCCGCCCGCATTCGGTTACGTTTACACAGCAATCCTGAAAAATCAAGGTCGTGTGGGCGAATTGTATCGGGTAAAATTGGAGTCATCGGAAAAGCGTCTGAGTTTCAATTCAAATTTAATGTTTATCGTTTGCGGAGAGCGTTTCGAGCCGGTGCTGCAACAACTTCAAATTCGCCTTCCAAGCCTCCGGCGGAATCGGTTCCGACCCAGACTTTAAATTTTCCCAGCTCGACCGCAAAACGCATTTCGCGGTTGTAAAATCCGAGAAGTTCAGGCGTCAGCGTAAATTCAACGGTTTTCTTTTCGCCAGGAGAAAGCCGGACGCGGCTGAAACCTTTCAATTCTTTAACCGGGCGCGTCACGCTCGCCGCGACATCGCGGATGTAAAGCTGCACGACTTCATCGCCCGCGCGCTCGCCGATGTTTTTGACCTGGAGCGAAACTTTTAAACTTCCGCCCAGTTCGATTCGAGCCGCACCGAGCCGCAGATTGTCGTAAGCAAAACGGGTGTAGCTCAAACCGTAGCCGAAGGGAAAGAGCGGCGTCGCCGGAATGTCCAGGTATTTGGAAGTGTTGCGCTTATCCTCTTTCGGCGGGCGTCCCGTATTTTTATGATTGTAATAAATCGGAATTTGTCCGGTCGAACGCGGAAAGGTAACGGGCAGTTTCCCGCCCGGATTGTAATCGCCGAAAAGAGCGTCGGCAATCGCGTTCCCGCCCTGCAAACCCGAGTGCCAGCCTAATAAAATCGCTGGAATGTTTTGCGCAATCCAAGGTATTGCCAGCGGTCGCCCGCTGACTAAAACCACAACCGTTGGCTTTCCAATCGCCTGAACCGCCCGTACCAATTCTTCCTGGTCAATTCCCTGCTTGCGCTGCAGCTCAATCGTAGAAAGGCTGCCGCCTTCGCCCGTATCTCGCGCGTCCTCGCCGATGACGATGATAACCGCGTCCGAGTCCTTCGCCGCCGCGACCGACTCGGCGATATTAACGCCCGTTTTCAACTCGGTTCGATTTGAGATTTTGCTTTTGATGCCGGACAAAACCGTCACGACGTTTTGCGGGTCGCCTTTAGCGCGCCAGCTTCCGTGCAGTTCCCTGGAATCGGCGTAAGGACCGACGACAGCGAGCCGCGCCATGTCTTTTTTGAGCGGCAGCAAGGAATTTTCGTTTTTTAATAAAACCAGCGATTTTCGCGCCGCCTCGCGCGCCGTTTCCAGATTTTCCGGGCTTAACATCACACGCGCCACCAGTTTTTCGTCCGCGTACGGACGTTCAAACAATCCTTTGCGAAATTTTAAACGCAGAACGCGCCGCACCGCGTCGTCAATCACTCGTTCGGAAACTCGCTTTTCCCGCACGGCTCGCCCGAGCTGATTCAAATAAACGCTGCTCTGCATATCCATATCCACGCCCGCCAGCAACGAAACCTGCGCGGCTTCGGCGGAATCGGCGGAATACCCGTGATTGATGAGTTCGGCAATGGCGTTCGCGTCGCTTACGACAAAACCGTCAAAAGCCCATTCGCTTTTTAAGATTTGCCGGAAAAGAAAATTATTAGCGGTCGCTGGCGTGCCGTTCAGATCGTTGAAAGCCGTCATAACGGTTCCCGCGCCGGCTCCGGCGGCGGCTCGGAACGGCGGCAGATATACGTTGCGGAGCGTATGCTCGGAAATTTCCGTGCTGTTATAATCGCGTCCGCCTTCCGCCGCTCCGTAACCGGCAAAATGCTTCGGACACGCAATCAGCGCCGTCGAATCGGATAAATCGTCTTTCTGAAAACCGCGAACCGCCGCCGCGCCCAAAACCGAAGTCAAATACGGGTCTTCGCCAAACCCTTCAACAATCCGTCCCCAACGCCCGTCGCGCCCGATGTCGAGCATCGGCGCGAACGTCCAATGCAATCCGTCGGCGCTCGCTTCGGTCGCCGCCACGCTCGAAGCCCGCCGAATCGTTTCCGCATCCCACGAAGCCGCCATCGCCAGCGGCACTGGAAAAGTCGTGCGGTAGCCGTGAATCACGTCGTAAGCAAACAACAAAGGAATTTTCAACCTCGATTCCTCCACCGCAATCCGCTGCAGCTCATTACATTCCGGCGCGCCCGTCACGCTAATCAAAGACCCGATGCGTCCGCTTTTGATTAACTGCCTCATTTCCGCCTGACTTTTTAGATTGTTTTCCTCATCTTTGTTTCGCGGGCTAAAACGCTGATTCATCTGACCGAACTTCTCCTCCAAAGTCATCCGCGCCAGCAATTCGTCGACCCGCCGCTCCGTTTCTTGAGCGACAGTAACGGCGCGAGTTTTCCTGCCCGGCGTTTGCGGAAAAGCCGCCGCGAGCGTCAAACAAATTAACAACCAAGAGCATATAAAATTTCTCACTTATTTTTTCCTGAAACTATAATAAAAAAAGTCGCCTCGCGAAATCGGTTTGCGCTTGGACAAACAATTCCCGATTACAAACCTTATCTGAAAAAGAAAGCAAAGTTCCACGGTGTTTGATTTTCCTGAAAACAAGCGTGTGAAAACATTTACATATTTTTTTTTACCTGTCAACGCGATTGACCCAAGGGAAAGCGGCAATCGAAAGTGCGAAGCCCAATTCGTATTTCGAGCTGGTTAGTGTTCGTAATTAATTTGCTTGGAAGGGTAACGGATATTTGCTTCAAAAGACTTTTTTCCGACATAAACGGTTCTGAAACAAGGGTTGTTCTTAAAACCGACGATGGCGGAGAATTTGCGAAGAACTCTTATTGATTTTCGTGATCGTTTAGCCGAAGAACATCGCAGTTTGTCCAGAATGGACGGCGCCGGCGACCCGATGTATGCCTTTGTTCACGGTAATCACGCGCTCGGAAATTCCGCGAGCGGAAAATTTTGCGGCGTCAACGGGGAATTGCAGATTCTCTCGGAAACCGGCTGTTACGCCGATATGACTTTACCGAGCGCGCCCGCCGAATCGCAGATGCCGGTCATCAATCAAATTTACGAATGCGGTTTATCTTTGAACGAAAAAATGCCGCACCGCCGAGGCAAGCGGGTCGAAGAGCGGCTTAGGTTACGGAGTTAATTTTCACTGGGAGGCGATTTGGCACAAAAAGTTATAGTCGGAATTGTTCAGGCAAGCCCGGTTTTTATGAATCTGGAAGCGAGTCTCGTCAGAGCCGTCAGCTTCGTTGAAGAAGCGGCTCGCACCGGCGTCCAGCTTGTCACTTTTAGGGTAACTTGGCTGCACGGTTATCCTGCCTGGCTTGATTATTGTCCAGACGCAGTCCTCTGAAATCACCAGCCGACGAAAGAAGTGGCGAGCGAGCAAATTCGCCGCTCGTTTTACTTTTTTATTTAATGAAATCCGCGACGCGGTTTTTACTTTTCAGTGTTATCGGCAATTTTAGACTTGCCGCGCCGCCTGCGACGTTTGGAAACGCATCTTCGTAACCGTCGCGGTAACCAGTTCTATTCTGATACCGCGTCGTCTTAACCGTTCAATCGGCTTCGATTTCGACGCCGTGTTTTTTCGCCGCCCGGCGGATGCGATTCTTTATCGTTTCCACTTCTTCGCGGTCGTATTTGGCAGCGTTGTCTTTGTGATTGATGTAGTTCCACGCGGCGCGAACGTGTTCTGGCGTGTCAATCGGATACTTGTTGTTGGTCGGGTCGGCAAATTCCACGTCGCCGTATTTATGCTCGCCCGTTTCCGGGTTGACATCTTCACGCCGGTCAATTTTCGTATTACTCATCATTGGAACCCCTCGATTTTCTGAAATTTATGGAGCGATTTAAAACGCTCGTTTTGAATTATAAAAAGCGATGCAACTAACATTCCGCTCCC
>CADCUR010000263.1 GCA_902805935.1 uncultured Pyrinomonadaceae bacterium | reverse complement strand
TCGGCTCGTTCCACTCCTGCGGCGTCGATGTTGCTAATCCGAACCACACTTTTGAGCACCCCACCTTTGCCTCCCCGTGTTACCTGAATGATGCCAAGTCCCGGCGTGCTGCCTGTCGCGGCATGTGGGCTCCCACTCAGGGGATTAGGTCCCCTGAGAGACACAAAAATCCGATTGCCAGAAGGAGAAATATCCGCGAGATCTGGTGTGGGGCGGTCACTCAACGGGTGGACGAGAGCTATCGTATTCACATGGGATCGTCCTGCTAGACGGATCGAGGTATCAAAGACTTCCGCAACCCTCATTCCCCGATCAAACATCCAGACATAACGGTTATGCTTGGTCGCCACCAAGCCGTGGGCGTCCCGTTCGTGCGCCGGGGGCACAGTGTCATCAGAGAACACCACCGCTGGGGCTGGAGTGTTAGGCGGATTCGCGGCAGCATATCCTGCCAGCGGAAAGCGATAGACATCGAATTCCGATGGATTCGTGTGCTCATCACCCGCTCCGGAGTTAATGTACATGTGACCGTTCACTTCAATGCCTCCGAAGCCACTGGCGTGGACCGTCGTCCTATCGTACTCCGCCAGGATTTCCATAGGCGTGGCGGTCGGGTCGACCACGAATAAACCACCGCCGCGCAGCGTGACGAATGCCAGGCTACTGGTAGCGTCCGGCACCACCAGAATAGGGGCGTTGTCGGGTCGCCCCGCGAACTCCCTGAGGACGCCGTTCGGCGTCAACCCGTTGGCGAGGTCAAGCGAGGCGTCGAGCACGAACGTGTTGGTAGCGTAATCGGTGGTGATACGGTCCACACGTTTGCCATTTTGGTTTGCCACGAGAATGTACGCATCGTCAGGCGTGGGCGTGGCGGCGTGCGCCTGGCGCTGTCCTCCGGCACCGACTGAGGTTCTGACGCACGCGACTGGCGTGCGCGTCGCCGCCTCAAAGATGACGACGTGTCCGCTCGCTACGAATGACAAGATGGCGTGGCTATGGGCGGCATTAAAAAACAACATGTGCGGTCGGACGGGGTTGGCGCCGGTCTGAGCAAAGCAGAGGTCAGCTGTTGCGCCGCCTAAATCGAGCACATCCGTCGGTGTGGCTAAGGAAGGAGCCCTATTAAGATCGGCTCCTTCGTAGATGTAGATTGTTCCACCGTACATTTTGCCAAACGAGTTTGACTGATCGACTAACCACACTTCGAAATCACGGGCAGACTCAGGCGTTGCTACAGTAAGGTCAAGCAACGTGGGACTATTTCTTTGTGATTGTGCGTGTGCCGTCCATCCGATCATGCACAACAAGAC
>CADCUR010000262.1 GCA_902805935.1 uncultured Pyrinomonadaceae bacterium | reverse complement strand
TAAAAAAATCAACTTAACGGTCTTTGTTTTTTTTCTAATCACAACGGCGAACGTGATAACGCGCGGGCAAAGGGCGGATGACTTTAATCCGAATGTTACCGAGCAGAATTCTGCCGCCAGAGTTTCCGTCATACAGACGCAGCCCGACGGGAAGATTTTAATCGGCGGAAATTTCACGAGCGTCGGCGGTCAAACGCGCAGTCGTCTCGCCCGCGTCAACGCCGACGGCACGCTTGATACGACTTTTGCCGACATCAATCTTAGTAATTTCGTTCGTTCCATTGCCATACAGCCGGACGGCAAAATTATAGTCGGCACCCTCGGCACATCTACTCCGGCTCAGACGTTAAATCAGATATTCAGATTTAATGCTGACGGGACGCTCGATACATCTTTTAATCCGAATGTTAACCGAGGAGTCTATACCATTGCGCTGCAAGCGGACGGGAAAATAATCATCGGCGGTTTCTTTACGACCGTAGGCGGACAAGCGCGAAGTAATCTGGCGCGCATTAATGCCGACGGGACGCTCGATGTTTCGTTCACTTTGACATCGGACAGTGCTATTGTTACCGACGCTCGGCAGCCGGACGGCAAGTTACTGATTGGCGGGGTTTTTTCAAATATCGGCGGTGTCGCGCGCAATCGCCTTGCCCGCCTGAACGCTGACGGAACGCTTGATATGTCGTTCAATTCGCCGGCGGTCTATGGTTCCGGCATAGGCGTTCTGGATATCACGACGCAGCCGGACGGGAAAATACTCATCGGCGGTTATCCGTCGAGCGACGGTTCGATTAAACCCCTGTCTCGTTTAAATGCGGACGGCACGCCCGACACGGCTTTTATTCAGAACGTCTTATCCTTTAACGAAAATTTTCCCACTATTCCGGCGGTCGCCGTGCAGTCGAACGGGAAAATTTTGCTCGGCGGACAGTTCCAAAGCCCTCAGCCCAGTCTTATCAGATTAAACGCCGATGGAACTACGGACATCGCGTTTAACCCGCGACCCAACAGTCAAAATAATCCTTTCAGTTCCGTTGATGTCATTGTGGTGCAGCCTAATCAAAAGATTTTAGTCGGCGGATTTTTCACGAGTATCGGCGGCGCGAGTCGTAATGCTTTCGCCCGGCTTTTCAGCGACTCGCGCTCTGTTCCGGCGACCGGATTCGATTTTGACGGCGACAACAAGGCGGACATTTCCGCTTTTCGTCCGTCAAACGGAGGCTGGTATATTTATCAATCGGCGACGCTATTTCAATCGGGCGGCGGGCTGCGAAGCGTGGCGTTCGGCATCGCGTCCGACCGGCTCGCGCCTGCCGATTACGACGGCGATTTTATAACCGACATCGCCGTATTCCGCGAAGGCTCGCTGGCGTATTTTTATATTCTGCAAAGCCGGACTAATACGTTCCGCGCCGAAGCGTTCGGCACGACCGGCGACGTTCCCGTGCCGGGCGATTACGACGGCGACAATAAAGCCGATGTCGCAGTTTATCGTCCGGGCGCGACCGCCGGAGCGCAGAGTTATTTTTATTATCGTCCAACGGCGACGGGCGTTGATTTCCGTCAATTGGCTTGGGGCGTGGCTGGCGATAAGCCGGTAGTCGGGGATTTCGACGGCGACGGCAAACAAGACGCGGCGGTTTTTCGACCGTCAAACGGAACCTGGTATGTTTTGCGTTCGTCGGACAATCAATTGCAGGCGGTTAATTTCGGTATCTCGACCGACAAGCTCGTGGCGGCGGACTACGACGGCGATAATAAAACGGACTTCGCGGTTTATCGCGGCGGCATATGGTATTTGCAGCGCAGCCAACTCGGTTTCACGAGCGTTCAGTTCGGTGTGGAAACCGATGTGCCGACTCCCGCCGATTACGACGGCGACGGCAGAACCGACATCGCTGTATTCAGAAACGGAACGTGGTATTTGAATCGTTCGTCAGCAGGTTCTATCGGCGGCTTATACAGCGTCGCAGGCGATAAGCCGATTCCTAATGCATTCGTGCAATAAAAGTTAGTTTTTAATTTATTTCCCGCCATCTCAAAAACCGCTGACTTATTATCAAACGATAATAAGTCAGCGGTTTTTGTTAAACTTGCGATTTCAGAATTGAAAATTCAAAATCTAACTTTTTATGAGCAACAATTTATCGAACACAAATCTATCTTTTGTCGGCTGCGGCGTAATGGCGGAATCAATGATTGCGGGACTTTTGAGAAAAGAAATGGTCGCGCCCGAACAAATCGCGGCGAGCCATCCGCGCAAGGATCGCCGCGAGGAACTGGAAAAGAAGTATAAAATCCGCGTGTTTGAATCAAACGCCGAAGCCGTCGAAACGGTTCGGGAAACGGAAAATTCAATCGTCGCCTTGTGCGTCAAGCCGCAAAGATTGAGCGGCGTGATGCGCGAATTGAAAACAGTCGTTTCGTCGAATCAAATTGTTTTATCAATCATCGCGGGCGCGCGCGTTGAAACCCTTTCAGATGCGTTAGAAAATCAAAAAATTGTTCGCGCAATGCCGAACACGCCTTCGCAAATCGGAGCGGGAATTACGACTTGGACTTGTACGGACGGAGTTGGCGAAACGGAGCGCGCACAAATCAAAGCGTTGCTGACCGCACTCGGCAAAGAACTTTATGTTGAGTCGGAAAATATGATTGATATGGCGACATCTCTTTCAGCCACAGGTCCGACATACGTTTTTATGGTGATGGAAGCGCTCACGGACGCGGGCGTTCATCTCGGATTTTCGCGCGAAATGGCGAAGCAATTAGTTCAGGAAACAATGCTCGGGTCGGTTTTATTTGCGATGGAATCGCACAAACATCCGGCGGAACTTCGCAATATGGTGACATCGCCGGGCGGAACTTCTGCCGACGCAATTTACCAAATGGAAAAAGGCGGACTTCGCACGGTTTTGTCGAAAGCCGTTTATGCCGCCTACCAACGCGCCGTCGCGCTCGGACAGAAAAAATAAAATTATAATTTTCGATACATTATCAGAGCGTTCGTCAAACCGTTTCGGATATGATCGAACGCTTCAGGAATTTCGCCAACAGTTTCAAATCCGAGGCTCTGCCATAAACGAATGGCGGCTTCGTTTGTTTTCACGACGAAATTAAACTGCATCGCCCGGTAGCCGAGACGCTTCGCTTCTTCGAGCGAAAACTCCGCCATCGTTCTGCCGACTCGTTTTCCTTGCGCTTCGGGCGCGACCATATAACCGGCGTTGGCGATGTGCGAACCTAAATCGGGCTGGTTGGCTTTTAGGAAAAATGTGCCGACGATTTTGTTTTCTAAAAGCGCGACGTAAGTCAATTTATCTTCGGCGAACCAATAAGCAAGCATCGTTTCGCGCGAAGAATCGGGCGCGAAAACATAACTGTCGCCGCTGGCAATAACGGCTTTGATTATTTCCCAAACTCGTTCTTTATCCGCTTCCGTATATTTCCTTATCCGAATCATCTTCTCGGGCTTCTCTCCAAAGTAAATTTCCAAATCATTCTTTTCTGCGCTTCGTCGTAAACGTATTTTCCTTCGGTAATTTTCCAGAAACCGAGAAACGTCCAGCGCCCGACGGCGAGTTTATTAAACAGCGGAACGGCGTGTTTCGATTCGATGGCGTTAAACATCGCCTGATTAAACGAATCAAGCCGCTGGTCGCCGCGTCGTCCCGCGCCCGTGTAGAAAATCGTGTTTTGCGCGTCGCCGCGCGCGTCCGGGTAACACGGATTGATTCTGCCGAAATCGGTGAGCAGCGAAATTAACTTGCCGTTTCGCTGGTAAATGCCGTGACGAACTCGATGAATTCGGTTGATTTCATTCCACGAGTATATCTTTTGAAAATCATTTGTTGCAGAGAAACAACCGGCGGCAGTATCCGCTTCGTTTATGCTTGACATAAATTTATTTAATGCTAGACTTTCAATACTTTACTAAACCCCTTTAAAGTATTTCAGCAATTTCTATATTTCGTTAATTTCTATATTTCGTTTTTAAACAAACGAAGCGCGTCTCCGCGAGAAATGTCGAAAATCACTCGACGCTAATTTTTATTTATAACGGCTTGATAGCTTATCGGCAAATTTCTAAATTTACATTTCTTGGGGGATAACAGACAAGTGAAAAAGTTTTTAAGTATTTTTGTAACTCTGCTCGTCGCTTTCGTCGCGTTCGCGTTTTTGACTAAAGAGGCGGAAGCCGACAAGTCGGTTTTCGGCACGAAATCTTTCGACGATCGAGAAAGAATCAAACAAATCAGTCTCGATTATTTGCGCGGCGGTCTCGCCGCTCGCTCAATCGGCGCAAACGATTTTGATGTTAAATCAGTTGAGTTTGACGATTTGAATATGGCGCATACAAAAGTGCGTCAAACCGTCGCGGGTATACCCGTCTGGGAAGGCGAGGCGATTATTCATCTCAAAGCGGACGGCTCGCTCGCTTCGGTCACCGACGATCTAAAGGATCGGCTTGTCGTCAACACCGAGCCGGGTTTTTCCGCCAAAGAAGCGATTGAAATCGCCGGAAATACGTATGACGGCGCAGCGGAATTGACCGACGAGCCGAAAGTTGAATTGTGGGTTTTTCGCGGCAAGACACGCGACCATTTGACCTATCGCGTGGAAATGCCGCGTCTCGACGGAACGGAACACACCTCGATTCCCGTCGTTTTCGTTGACGCGCAGACGGGCGAAAACGTTTTTGAATACGACAATCTGCAAGCGGGTTCGGGAAATTCCCTTTACAGCGGAACGATTAACATTGACACGAGTTCCGCCGGTTCGACGTTTTATATGGAAGATTTAACGCGCCGTCAGGGAACTTTCAATATGAACAACACCGGCAATACGACTTACGGCACCGGCGGCACGCAATCGCGTTATACGGGAGCGGACGACGTTTGGAGCGCGACGAACGAACGCGCTGGAGTTGACGCCCATTACGGTGCGGCGATGACCTACGATTACTACAAAAACGTCCACGGACGCAACGGCATCAACGGTTCGAACGGACCCGGCACGACCGCCGCCGCTGCCAACAGCGGCATCAGCCTCGTCACCTCGCGCGTGCATTTCGGCAGCGGCTACAACAACGCTTTTTGGAATAACAATCAAATGACTTACGGCGACGGCAACGGCACGTCGTTTTCGCCGCTCGTCTCCTTAGATATTGCCGGACACGAAATGACGCACGGCATCACACAGTATTCGGCAAACCTGACTTACTCGAACGAATCGGGCGCGCTCAACGAATCAATGTCCGACGTTTTCGGCGCGATGGTCGAATCCTACGCTCGCGGCGGAGTCATCAACGCCGACACCTGGAAAATCGGCGAGCAGTGCTATACGCCTTCGACGGCGGGCGACGCGCTGCGCTATATGGACAATCCGCACGCAGCGGGCAACGGCGGCTATACTGCCGACGACGACCCCGACCACTACGCCGAACGCTACACGGGAACGGCTGATTCGGGCGGCGTTCACATCAATTCCGGCATCGGCAACAAAGCGTTTTACTTGGCGGTCGCAGGCGGCACGCATCACCGCAGCAACGTTACCGTGACGGGCATCGGCGCGACGGATGCGGCGAAAATCTGGTATCGCGCGCTGACCGTTTATATGACTTCCGGAACGAATTTCGCGGGCGCGAGAACGGCGATGCTCAATGCGGCGACCGACCTTTTCGGCGGTACAAGCGCGCAATACAACACGATTGCCACGACTTGGTGTGCCGTCGGCGTCGGCGCGTGTCCAACTACGCCGACTCCAACCGCGACTCCAACGCCGACCGCTACGCCGACGCCAAGCGGAAGCGAGCTGCTCGTCAACGGCGGCTTTGAAGGCAGCGTATCTCCGTGGGTTAATTCCGGCTCGGGCGCGTTCTATACGGCGAACGGAAATTATCCGCACGGCGGAACGGGCTACGATTACTTCGGCGTGAACAACAGCGTTACGGGACAGACTTATCAAACGGTTTCGATTGCGACGGACGCGACCGGAACTCTGACCTTCTGGCTTAACGTTACTTCGAGCGAGACGACCACGACGACGCAATACGATAAATTGTTCGTCGAAGTCCGCAACACGGCGGGAACGCTTCTTGCGACGCTGGCGACATACAGCAATCTGAACAAGACGACCGCCGGAAATTACTCGCAGAAATCGTTTAATCTCTCGGCTTACAAAGGTCAGACGGTTCGCATTCAATTCCGTTCGACGACGGACAGTTCGGTAGCTTCGACTTTCCGCGTTGATGATGTTTCGCTGAAATAAACGGCGAATCGTTACAAAACAAAAAAGGAAACGGCAAGTTTGCCGTTTCCTTTTTTGTTTTGTAATTTTCAGTTTATTGAATGTAACATGACGGAATCGGAACGTCGCCGATTGCGCCGAGAACCGCGACGGATGAGATTAATACGGACAGAAGAGTAAACGCAATTTTATTTCGGAAAATTGATTTCGACATTAAAAGCTCCGCCTCGAAAAATGTTATGGTTTGATTTTTGGGAATCAGATTCACGAGAGAAGTCTCGTCTGTTCAAGCAGGTATTTAGCAAAGTTAATCTTCCAGAAAATTTATTATTTTGCGATTTTTTTCGCGCCAGAATGTTTCGGCTTAAATGTTAAAGAAAATTGTTCAAACAATTTGGAGAGGTCTGCCGCCATCGTTCAGACGAATGATAGTCCGCGCGACGCAGCCGACATTTACGGTCTCGGTCGCGGCGATTATCGTTAACGAGAAAGGCGAAGTTTTGCTGCTCGACCACGTTTTGCGCTCCCGTTTGAGTTGGGGCGCTCCGGGCGGCTTTCTCGCTCACGGCGAGCAGCCGGTTGCCGCCGTCCGGCGTGAGCTGCGTGAGGAAACCGGAATCGAGATAACGGGCGCGGAATTGTTTCGGGTGCGAACCGTTGGCGGTCGCCACGTCGAGATTATGTTTCGCGCCGAAGCCGTCGGCACGGCGACGGTCAAAAGCCGCGAGATAAACGCCGTCGGCTGGTTTAAGCCGGGCGAGATGCCGAAAAATATGAACCAGTCGCAGAGGCGGCTGGTCGAAAATTTATTGAAAAATTAGTTTGTGATTGAAATACAAAACCGATAAAATACGACCGTATAATTTGGGAAATAATTTTACAAGACAAACAGGAGAACATAAATGGTAAATTTAATTCCGTCGGCGGAATCGGTGATGCAGATTTTACAAAAAACGGGCGCGTTCCGGCAAGGGCATTTCGTTTATCCGAACGGCAAGCACGCTTCGTGTTATTTTCAGATGCCGCTCGCTTTCCGTTTCTACGACAACTCGCGCGTAATGTCGGTCGGTTTGAGCCGCATGTTTCGGATGGAGAAAGCGATTTCCAGCCGCCTGCCGAAAATTTCGATTATCAGTCCGAGTCCGGGCGGAATTCCGGTCGCGTTCGCCGTACGCGAAGCCCTTGGCGCCGAGCAAATTTACTGGGCGGAAATCGAAGGAGGAATGCGTCAATTTCGCCAGTATCTCAAAGAAGGCGAGATTCACCCGTGCATTATCGTTGACGATTTGATTCGCACCGGAAAGGCGATTCAGGAAACCGCCGATCTGATTCAGGAACTCGGCGGCGAAATTATCGGCTGCGGCGCAATCGTGCGTTTTGAAGACGCGCCGGCGGAGGTCAACGGCGTTAAAATTTTATCGCTCGCCCAGTTTGACTGCAATTTTTACGAAACCGAAGAAGAGTGGAAAGCGGCGGAAGGCAGTGACGTTCCGGCGGAAACCGTGAGATTCTAACCGGCGGGCAAATTTTTATTTTGTTTCAGGCTGCAAGTTTCAGGTTTCAAGTTAAAAAGCGCTCGACTTGGATTCCGAAACTTGCAGCCTGAAACTTTTTTATGCAGCTTTCCGTCATCATTCCAACCTACAATGAAGAATTAACCATCGGCAAAACCCTTGACGCGCTTTCGCGCCTGGTTAACGTTGACGAGATAATCGTCGTTGACGGCGGAAGCGCGGATAAAACAGTTGCGATTGTCGAAAATTATCCGGCGAACAAACCGCTTCGATTGATAAAATACACCGAAGCCAACCGCGGGCGACAGCTTCACGAAGGAACGCGCCACGCCTCGGGCGAGATTTTCTGGTTTCTTCACGCCGACACGCGACCCGTGCAGGGCTGCGGCAAACAAATCAAACAATATATGCGCTATGCGGAAATCGTCGGCGGAAATTTTAGAATAATTTTCGACGGCGCGAGCCGCTGGGCGCGATTTCTGACGTGGCTTTATCCGCAGCTTCGTTCGATAGGTTTGGTTTACGGCGATTCGGCGATGTTCGTGCGGCGCGAAATTTACGAACGAGTCAAAGGCTTCAAACCGCTGCCGCTTTTTGAAGACGTTGATTTATACAAGCGACTCTTGAAAAAAGGTCGGTTCGTTCACGTTAATTTGGCGGTGACGACATCTTCGCGCCGTTTTGAAAACCGCTCGTTCGTTTGGACGTTTCTGCGCTGGTCAATTTTTCAAGGTCTTTATTGGCTCGGCATGCCGCCGCGCCTGCTGACAAAACGTTATAAACAAATCAGAAAATAAAAAATCGAAACTACACATAGGACAAAGAGACACACAGATAAAATCTTTCTAATCTGTGTGTCTCTTTGTCTATTTGTGGTTAAATTTTCTCTTAAGATTAGCTCATAAATCCGCGGAAATTCTTCGCGTTTGCCTGATAATTCGGGAAAATCTTATCGAGATTTTTATTGCCCAAATGTTTGACGGCGACTTCACCGAGAACGTCGCGGAAATCGGTCGTCACCGCAAGGTCGCGTCCTTCGTGAAGATTCTGCGCGTCGAGTCCTTTCCAATCGCCGTAAACTCGTCCGCCTTTGACGGAATTTCCCAAAACAAACATCGCGTTGGCGTGTCCGTGGTCGGTTCCGCGCGAGCCGTTTTCTCTGGCGGTTCTGCCAAATTCCGACATCGTTAAAATCACCACGTCGTCCATTCGCTTTCCTAAATCAGCGGCGAAAGCGGCGATTGCCTGACCGAAATTGTTTAAAAGATTGGCGATTTGTCCGCGCCCGCCGCCTTCGTTGGCGTGTGTGTCCCAGTTGAGTCCGGGCGTGTCGGTGAAAGCGGCTTCAAGCCCGACGTTAGCTTTTATTAACTGCGCGATTTGCCGCAACGAATTTCCGAACGGATTGTTCGGGTAACGCGCGCCGTTTTCCGGTTTATACTGCGACGGATTCGCCTGTTTCAAAAAGTTCACGGCTTCAAAAGTTTCCTTGCCCGTATCGCCCAAACCGCCGCCGGCGTTCTGCTGGTAAATTCCTTCAAAACCGCCCTGCACCGATTGCGTATAAACGCCTGCATTGATGGCGAAATCCGAAAGATTTGTCATCGCAATCGCCGGCGCGCGTCCGACTAATGTGCGCGGAATTTGCCCGTTCATCGCCACGGCACGAAACGGCGAATCTTTGTCGCTTTTTGAAGTTTGCAGCACGCGGTTGAGCCAGCCGTCGCGCGTTGATTTCACGCCCGGCGTTCCGGCTTCCATATAATCCTGCGCGTCGAAATGCGAGCGCGTGTTATCGGGCGAACCGACCGAATGCACGACGGCTAACTGTTTCGACTGCCAGAACTTTTCAAGCGGCTTCAAAGCCGGATGCAGTCCGAAATAACCGTCGAGATTGATCGCTCCGTCTGTCTGATTCGGCTTTTGAACGGCAATCGTGCGGCGCAAATTATAGTAGTCAGAGTCGCCGTAGGGAACGACCATATTCAAGCCATCAACCGCGCCGCGCTGGAAAATCGTGATTAAAATTTTCTTTTTGCCGTAGCCGTTCGTCAATGTTTGCGCGTCAACGAATTGCTGCAAAAAATCCGGCGCGGCAGCCATCATCCCGAAACCCGCGAGAGCGACGCCGCTCGATTTCAAAAAATATCTTCTGTCCATAATTGCTTACCTCGTAACTGCTGTTCGTGAAATTAACTGAAATTCGTCAGCGGTATTTTAGACGCTCGGAAAAACGATCTAGTCAGATTACTTTTACCCCGCTTGACAAAAACTTACAGGGATTTAGCGGATGAAGAGCGATAGCAAAATTAATTGATTTTTGTCCCTGTCCATCTCCTAAATCCCCGTAAATCCGTTTTACTGCCGCTGAAATTCCGGCGTTCCCAGAATCAAACCGACGACTTTGAAGACCTCCGCGTTGCCGCTCGGCGGAAGCAGGCGCGCTTGCGGTTGACGGTTGCGTCCGCCGCCTTGATTCGGCATCATCGCCATCATTTCGTCGCCGTTCGCCGCGTCTTCGTTTGTTTCGATTTTCGGCTGAACAAGCGGTTGCTCGATTTGTTTCAAAAGCGTCGCGCGTGTGTTCGATGAAATTTCTCCGTCTAAAACCGTGGCAATCGCCTGATTCAAAATCTGCGTTTTGTCCTTTCCCTCGAACTGTTTCAAATTAACTCGCGTTCCCGGAATGCGGTTTGAAACGAGCGCGACCGCAAAGTTCAAACGTTCGAGCAGCGCGCCCGTGTTGACCCAATCTTCCGCCGTGTCCGGGTAGCCGGTCGGCGCTTGAAATCCGTAGAGCGGCTCGCCCATTTTCTGGAGCATCGCTTGAATCTGTCTGCCGTTGGTTTCCGCCCCGACGGTGCGAATCGCGCTGACGACGACCTCGAACGGCGTTTTGATTTTGGCGCGGTAATTTTCCGGCGCGAAAAATTCTCGGTCGGTAAAGATTGCGCGCAGAGTGGTTTTGATGTCGCCTTTGCTCGTTTGAAACGCTTTCGCCACGCGACCGACCAGAGCTTCGCTCGGATTATCGGAGACGAATTTGACGGCGAGTTTGCGGGCGATAAATTTCGCGGTCGAAGGATGATTGACCAAAATATCAATCACTTGTTCGCCGTCTTTGATTCCGCCCGCGTTGATTTTCTGTCCGAGAACAGTTTTTTCGCCCCGGTCGTGAACGCGCTCATTGAAGAAAAACGTTCCCGATTCGGCGTCTTCGGGCAAACCGGCGAGACGCGCCAAGCGAGTAAAGCGTTTGTCTTCCGTGCCGTTCGCCAGACTCGCAAACGCCCGGCGATAACCCCGCGCGTCAACGATCGTCCAGCCGGTAAAGGCGCGGGCGACTTCTTTGATGTCGGTTTGCGTGTAGCCGCCGTCAACGCCTAGCGTGTGCAGCTCCATAATCTCGCGGGCGTAGTTTTCGTTGATGCCGCGCTGCATTCTTTTCGGCTGGTTTTGCTGATTTTGTTTGATCCGCGCGTCGAGTTCCGCATCCGTTAAACCATATTGTTTTTTCAATTGCTCGCGGCGCGGCGCGTTCATTTGATTCGCTTGATTTGCCTGATTACGACGATTCGGATTTCTCTGTCCGGCGCTCATCTGCGCGTTCGGCGCGACTGATTCGAAATTGTCGAGATAAAAAAGCATCGCCGGCGATTGCGCCGTCGCCGTCAGCAAATCTTTGAAATTTCCCAAAACATTCGGGCGAATCGCGTCGCGGTCGTAAGCAGGCAGAAACCAGCGCGTCGCGGCTTTATTTGAATAGACATTAAAATGATTCGTCCAAAAATCAACCATCACCTCTTGCAGTTGTTTTTCCGAATAAGCCGCCCGCAAAATGCGCGAAGCATTTAATTGCTGAGTGATTTGTTGCGGTCTGCCGAGTTTGTATTTCGTGTAAAGTTCGGCGATTTCCCGTTGGTATCTTTGACGGTCGGCTGCGGAAAGTTCGTTTTGTTTTCGCTCGACCGTCTCGCCGTTCATCTGTCCGGTTTGCATTTCCCGATTCGCCGCATTGTTGTTTTGCCGCAAGCCTTGTAGATCGCGCCGCTGCAAATTATTTTTGTCGGCAACCGCCAGCAAAATCGCCGCTTGGTTCGGATATTTGTTGAAAAGCTCTTCGCTCGACATTTTCAAAACGTCGAGGTTTTGAATTTTCGCCTCGCTGACCGAATCGTTGAGCGAAGACGGATTTAACTGCTGTTCGATATATTTGTTGATGCCGATTTGTTTGACCCGTTCGACATCGCCGTCGCGCGCGCCGAAACCGAGACGGTTGAGAACGTGCAGGATTTTCTGGTCTTCGGTTAAAGGCTTGGCGTTTGTTTTCGCCATCGCTTGCGCGTTTGCGCCGATTGAAAAAATCGGGCTGAACATTGCCGCCAGCATAACGAATGCCGTGATTTTGCTGATCAAAGAGAATTTCGTTTTCATTGATTATACCTCGAAAAATTTACGACTGCTTCTGAATCGTTCAATAAACTGTCCGGTAACTTAGACGCGAGAATGCCGGAGAAAGACGAAAATAAATTTATTCGTCGTTTGTCGTCCGCCGTCCGACATTAAATGTCGCGGGAAATTACCGGGCAGGAAATGACAAGCGGCGCGATACAACGAACGGCGAGCCAACCGGCATCGAAATTATCGTTAATTTCTCGAATATGAGTTAAAATAACGACAGTTCTCCGATAATAAAAGGAAGGAACCGAAATGAAATCAAGAAAAGTTTTATATTCCGTTTGTCTCGCTCTGCTTTTCGCGCTTCCAGCGCTCTCCCAAACCGCCAGCTTCTCCGACATCAATGTTGACTACACATTCAATCTGCCGGAAGAGGCTTGGAAGCAAACCGTTAAGCCTTCGACGACCAGCCCGAACGTCGAATACGTTTACGGCGACCGCTCGAACGGACGGCTCGAAGTGCGCCGCATCACGGTTAAAACGGGCGACACTCTCGCCGACACGATCAGAGGCGAGGAACAGCGTCTGCAATTTCAGCCGGGTTATGTGGCGAGCAAGGAAGAAGACTTCAAAGGCGCGCTGAGCGGCAAGGTTTTCAATTACGAATACATCAATGCGGGGCGCAATATGAGCGGCAGATTTTATTTTCTCAAAGCCGACGACAAGACCGTCTATGTGCTGCGCTTTACCGGACAGCGCGACAAACTGCGCTCGGTTCGCAATCAGACCGATTCGATTGCCAGAACTTTTAGCTTAAAGAAAACAAAATAAAACACACGCTTACAGTTGTTTTTGAGTGATGCCCGCGATTGAAGAAATTTTATTCAATGGCGGGCATCATATTGTTATAATAGTTACGGGCAACTCACCATTGCCCGCATTTCATCTGCAAACTTTCTCCACTCCATAGTAAAAATTAAGCCCACGCGCAAGAAAATTATGGCAAACAATAAAAATAACGGAAACGGAAACGGAAAAAATCTTTCAAAGTCGGAACCGACGCCGCAGCAGCAAGCCGAGAAAAACGTCAAGACGATTATGCGGCTCGAAAGAAAAGCGCTTCGCCGCCGGTCGCTATTGACGCGCGTTGCCGACGTGCTGACCGGTTATGCGGGCAGCCCGCCGTTCGTCGTTTTTCACGTCGTTTGGTTCACCGTCTGGATTTTGATAAACGTGGATTTAATTCCCGGCATCAAGGCTTTCGACCCGTATCCGTTCGGCTTTCTGACGATGGTCGTCTCGCTCGAAGCGATTTTTCTCTCGTTGCTGGTGTTGATGACGCAAAACCGTATGACGAAAGAAGCCGACAAGCGCTCGCACCTCGATTTGCAAATCAATCTGCTTGCCGAACAGCAGGGAACGATGATTTTGGGAATGCTGCAAAAACTTTGCGAGTATCACGGAATCGAAGAGGATAGCGGCGAGGTTTTACGGGAAATGATTGAAGACACCGACGTGCATCTATTGGCGAAAACCTTGGAGGAGAAATTGCCCGCTTAAACAAAGGCGGAATCGCGGTTAATTTTAATCAGGAACTTCGCGCCGAAAGGCATAATATAACCTTTCGTATTTTCAACCGCTCCCGACAACGCGCCGTCAAAATCTCCCCTTTTGCTCATCCGCATCAATCGTGTTTCGCTTTCCGCCAGAGACGTGACTATTTGAACATCGAACTTTTCGGCTTTTCGCAGCAAGCTCCACGCCGTCTGCCCGTTGACCTGGTAGTTTTCGCACAACTTTTCAGCTAATCGTTCGGAATTTGCCGCCGCAAACCAATCGAGAAAATCTCGCCTGCCCGTGCCGTCGGCGCATTCCGCCAAAAAGATGATCGTGCCGCCGTCCGCGCAAGCCTGCGCAGCGGTCTCCAAGGCTTTGTGCGCCTGAATCATATTCGTATCATGCGGAAAGCCGCCGCAACTGACGATGACTAACTCGCGCTTTTCGGCGATTTCAAACGTGTGCCCCGCGGCGTAAGATTCGCACGCCGTTTCGTGCGCCGCTCGCCATTCGCCCCCGAACAAATCAACCGCTTCTCCTTTATCGTTGACGATTGTATTGACTGTAAAGTGCGGCGGCACTTTTTCGACGATTTGCGTAAACGCCTCGTGAACGGCGTTTCCGTTTAATAAGCCTGCGCCGACGCCCGCCCGCCGCGATTTTGTTTCGCAGTCGAAAGCAAGCCGGTGCGTTTCGGCGATGGTGCGGGTCGAAGCGAGTCCCGGACAAATCAATTTTCGCCCGCCCGTAAATCCGGCGAAGTAATGAAACGAGATGCCGCCGACCGTTATCACGCGGTCGTGTTCAAGAAGCGCGCGATTGAGTTCAATCGGGATGCCGTTCGCCGCGTCGCCGAGCCGAACGATTTGCGCCAAATCGCGCGGGTTGTGGTCGAGCGTTTTGACGCGCTGCGCGATAAACGGTGTCAGAATCGTCTGCTTTTCCGCCTCTGTCACGCGGCGGTGAATGCCCGTCGCAAAGATGATGCGAATATCGAAAGGCATCGTCCCGTTCGCAATCAAGCGCCGAACGATTAAATTAACTATTGAAGCGCTCGCCGTCTGTCTGGTCGCGTCCGGCACGACGATTAAAACCGTCTCGCCCGGCTGGACGATTTCTTCGAGTTGTTTCGATTCAATCGGATTATCAAGCCGCTCGCCGATTTCGACATCGGACAATGCCGCCCGCGCTTCGGGTTTTCCCAAAACCGTGAAGCGATTTTCATCGTAATCAAAGGAAACGTGCGATTTTCCGTATTTAAGTTTGATTTTCGGCATAAAGATGCGCTCATTAAGCGTTCGGGCGGACGAATTCGGACTAGGTAGCAGCAAACTTCGTCTTAGAATTGCCGCGCACCGAGTTGGTGTCAGCAAATGCCGACCCGGTGTTTGCTCATACCAAGTCAGTGTGAGCTGATTCCGGCTTAGAATTTACAAATTCTAAGCCGGAATCAGCTCACATCAAGCGAGGATGAACGCGCACCGAGTCGGAACTTGCGCGCCAGAAGACTAAATCCGCGACGGCGGACACTAAAATCATCTGTCCGGCGTTAAATTTTGCTAATTTCGACTGTTCGATTCAGTTTCTTGAGACTTCCGCTTTTACTCTTAAATCCGAATCGAAACAATTAGCGCCCGAAAAACACGGGTGAGCGTGTTCCGATTCTTCTTCTGAAGTTTCCATCTGAATCGTCAAGTGGTCAATGCCGAATTCGTCGTGCAGTTTTGTTTTGACGTTTTGCAGCAGCAATTTTGGGGAAATCGCTTCTTCGTGAACGATATGAACGCTCAAGGCTTCCATTCCCGAAGTAATCGTCCAGACGTGCAGGTCGTGAACGTCGCGGACATTCGCCGTCTGCCGAATCGCGTCTTCGACCGCCGTCAGATTGATATGCGCGGGCGTTCCTTCCAAAAGGACGTTAACCGATTCTTTAATCAAATTCCACGCGCCGAAAATAATAATCAAACTGATCAAAACGCTGACCGCCGCGTCAGCCCAAAGCCAGCCGAAACTCAAAATCAAAGCGCCCGCGACGATTGCCGCGACCGAGCCGAGCGCATCGCCGACGACGTGCAGCCACGCGCCGCGCAAGTTCAAATCGTGTTCGTGTCCGCCGTGAAGAAGCCACGCGCAAATGATGTTGACGACGAGACCGCCGACAGCGATCACGGTTAACTCGAATCCTTTGACGGCGGGCGGCGCGTTCCAGCGTTCGACGGCTTCGTAGATAATCCACAAGGAGATCAAAACCAGCGCGATGCCGTTGACGAACGCCGCTAGAATTTCCAGACGGTAATAGCCGAAGGTTTTTTTCGGCGTTGCCGGGCGCGCCGCAAACCAAATCGCCGCTAAAGTCAAAGTCAAAGCAGCGACATCGGTCAACATATGCCCGGCGTCAGCGAGCAGCGCCAGCGAGTTGGCGAACCAGCCGCCGAACGCTTCCGCCAGCATATAGACGGACGTTAAGCCAAGCGCGAGTTTTAATTTCTTAGAACCGTCCGCGTCGCGTTTTCCGTGCGAATGTGTATGATGCGCGCCGATATTTTTAGCGTTGCTGAGTAGTGTTTATAAGGCTGAGTCGTAAGTAAAGTTTATACGGTTTTCACTTAGCACTCAGAACTTGTAATCTAGCACTCAGCACTATCCTATTGTCTTACCGCTCTTACTGAACTTAGATTCAAATTGTAACGGCTGCGGTTGCCGCGCTCGTCGCTGATTTCGACCGTGACGTTCGGCGAGTCGGCGGAAATTTGCAAACGGAACGAACCGTTGGCGGCGGCAAAAACCTCGCGTCCCGCAATGCGAACGGTCGCGCCCGGCTGCGTTCTGCCGCCGACCAGATAGATGCTGCCGCCGACCGCTTCGACCTGCCAATCCGTCGCCGTCAGCGCCTCGCTCGCCGCCGGTTTGACGATGGTAAATTTCCAAGGCTCGCCCCAATCGCTCGTCTGTCCCGATGTCGCCGCAGCGCGAAGCCGCCAGTAATAAGTTCCCGGCGCGAGATTCGCCAAGGTGAAAATCTGATTCGTCAAATTGTCGCGCTCGATGATAATCGCGTCGGCGACGAAAAAAGGCGATTTGGAAACCTGCAGATAAAAGCCGACTGCCGAATTCGCTTCGGGTTTTTGCCAGCGAAAAGAAACGTCGCTCGCCGCCGTAATCTGTTCGGAATTTGCAGGCGCGACCAGTTTCGGCGCGTCGAGAAGGCGTTCCTTCGGCGTTATTCTGCCGTTATTAATCGCCGCAAATTCGTTTTCGCCGATGACGACCCGCTCGCCGCCGACGTTCGACTCGACGCCGCCGCGACTGATGCGGATTTCGCCGCTCCCCTTTTGTTCATTGATGTTAAAGCTCGCGTCGGTTTGCGCCATCACGCGGTTTTCCGATTCGAGAACTTCGACGACGTTCTCCGAGGCTTCGGTTTGGTCTTGCGTTTTGACGTTGATTTGACCGTCGTCCAAAGTCACGCGCACGTTTGTTCCGCCGAAAATCGAAGCGCTGTCGCGGATGACGATAGTGCTGTTCGGACGAATCGAGAGGATTGATCCGTCAATCATTTGCACCTGCGCCCGTCCGTCGGCTTGCGTCTGAACCGTATCGCCCGCCGAAACAAAAGTCGGCTTAGTAACTAAAATAGTTTCGCGCGTCGCGGCGCGAACGATTCGCACGTCGCCTTCAAAGGCGGTAACCTTTGCCGCGTCTTTCGGCGCGTCGGCGGCGTCTGGAGCGGCGATTGAAAAATTGTTGCGCCATAACCACCAACCGCCGCCGGCGAGCAGAGCCGAAAGCAGAACTACCGCCGCGCCCCCATAAACGGTGCTGCGTCTTATCTGCCACCAATCAACGTAAAATCCGCGATATTTCTTTTCCATTCGCCGCTGCTTATTTTAACTCAAGTTGAAAATTAAGGCATCGAAATTTTGAAGCCGAAAATACTAAACGCTGATTTAATAAAATTAAGTGTGACTCGCTTGTGCGAGTTGTTTCGAGCTGATTTCAACTGATTACTGATCGTCGAGCCTGTCCGACAGTTCTTTTGTCTCCGACTCGGTCGGCGGAAAGATGATCGAGAAGATTATCGCCAGCGCGATGGCGCTCACGACTACGCCGAGCGAGATGTTGATAATCGTTTGACTGAATTCGTGATTTTGATAACGCTGCAAAAATTGCCCGAACGCGGAATTGCCGTCAGCGCCGAAAACCCGAACAAACATTTCGGCGACGAGCGGCAGAAGCATTTTTACGCCGATAAAACTTAAGATAAACGCCAGCGCGATTTTCAGATAATGAAAGCGGTCGGCTAAATCGGCGAGCAGAAAAAAGAACGTCCGAAGCCCGAGAATCGCAAAAATGTTCGACGTATAAACGATAAATTTATCGGTCGTGATGCCGAAAATCGCCGGAATCGAATCAACCGCGAAAATCAAATCGGTGAATTCGACGACGATTAAAACGAGCAGCAGCAGCGTTCCCATCAATTTGCCGTCTCTTCGGACGAAAAACTTTTCGCCGTCAAATTCCCTGGTAATCGGAATAAACCTGGTCGTCAAACTGACGATGCGGCTGTTTTCGATGTCGAATTCGTCGTCGTCACCGCTCGCAAACATTTTGATTCCGGTGTAAAGCAGAAACACGCCGAAAACGTAGATAATCCAATGAAACCGCTCGACCAGTTCCGCGCCCGCGAAAATCATAATCATTCGCATCAGGAGCGCGCCCATAATTCCCCAAAACAAAACGCGGTGCTGAAATTGTTTCGGAACTTTGAAATAACCGAAGATAAGCAGGAAAATAAATAAATTATCAACCGACAGCGAAAGCTCGATCAGATAACCGGTGAAGAATTCTTTGGTTTTCGTCAACGCCAGCGTGTGATTATCGAAATGGCTGTCAACCATCCAGTAAATAAAACCGTTAAAAGCGAGCGCGAGCGATACCCAAACCGCGCTCCAGAGAAAAGTTTCGCGGCGCGTAGGCGCGTGCGAATGCCGGTTGACGATGGCAACGTCAACAAACAGCGCGATTAAAACCACAACGAAGAAAACAATCCAAGCCCACGACGGATATTCCATACTTGATTAACATACAAGGTTTGCGCCGCAAAAGTCCAAAGTCGGGAAGATAAAAGGTAGCGATAAAAAGCGCGAATCAGGAACGAATTTTTTAATGTTTTGTCTTTCACGCTTTCCTTTCTGCCGCAAAAATAAAAGCGAGAGCCGAAACTCTCGCCTAAAATTCTGCAAATTTACTTTTGCCGGTTAGGGAACGAAATTATAAACGAGAACGCCGGTAATTTTAACCGGCGCGCCGTTGAGCAAAGTCGGCGCAAATTTCGCGTTTCGCGCCGCCTCTTCCGCCGCCTGGCGCAGCAACGGGTGACCGGAAGCCGCGCTCGCCGAAATTACGTTTCCCTGCTCGTCGAGCGTTACCTGCACGTTCACCGCGCCGCTTGCTTCGACGGCTCTGGCTGCCGCCGGATATTCGGGCTTCGGCAAGGAGGTGGCTTTTCCGTTCAAAATGCCGCCGCCGCTGATTTTCTTCGGCACTCCGCCCGCATTACTCGCCGGAATTTCTCCGGGCGCGTTGGAAGCTCCTTTGACCGTTAAAACATCCGCGGATTTTTTCGTGAAATACATTTCGGCGTTCACCGCCCCGCGCGGCGTTTCCGTATAGCGCGTAATCTTTAAAGTATTTCCTCCGTCGAGCAGTTCCCAAATTTCGTTGGTTTTCATCGTAAAGCTGCCGATTTCATTTTGAAAATTACGAACGATAGTCAGATTCAATCTGCCGTCCGCCGTGACCGACGCTTTTTCTTTAGTCGCCGTCTGTTCGCCACCGTCAATCGAGTTTGTCGTGCCAATCGAGTTTGTCGTCTCGCTTTCGAGATTGAAACTGGCGGTATGCGTCAGAAAGCCGGTTTTGGGTTTTGTTCCAGCATCGGTTTTCTGACTCGTCTTAGCCGAACTCTCGAATTGCAAACTTTTTTTCGTCTGTCTGACTTTCAGCGTCATCGTTTCAATCCGCAACGTGTCAGGCAGCATTGAGCGGCTTACGTCCAATTCCCAAACGCCCGAAAAATCCGGCGTTGCCGCGTAAACCGCAATCGTCTGAAAACACAAACTAAACGCCGCCAGCAGAAAAAACATATTTTTCATAATTTTCATAAAATTTTCCTCCCGAAATATATGGTTGATGAGAATATTCCGTTTATGCTTCGACCGCCTCCTCGCGGCGGTGCAGTTTGCTGTTGCGATAACCGTAAACGGCGTAAATCGCCAAACCGACGAGCAGCCAGATGCCGAAACGTAACCAATTGCTCACCTCCAACTGCGCCATTAAATACAGGCATGAAATCACGCCTAAGACTGGAATCAACGATAGTTTTTTGAACAAACTCAAAATTGCCAAAGTCAACGTCAGAACAAAAAATACGATCAGCGGAATTTTGTGCGAAAACGCCGCTAATTTCGTTTCATCTCCGACGGGTTCTAATTTCAGAAAATCATCTAACACCGCCGGATTGAAATAAAAAATCGCCGTGCCGATGACGAGCAACAACGCGGGCAGAATAAACTGCGAATTGATATACGGCACAAAACGCTTTTCGCGCCCGAACTCTTTGTCTTTGAAAAGAACGCCCGCGCAGACGACGACGAACGCGAACAAAGTTCCGATGCTCGCCAAATCCGTGACTTCCGTCAGATTCATAAAAAGCGCGGGAATGGCGACGACGACTCCGGCGACAATCGTGGCGAACCAGGGCGTGCCGAATCTCGGATGAATCGAGGAAAAAACCTTTGGCAGAAGTCCGTCGCGGCTCATCGCCATCCAAAGGCGCGGCTGCCCGATTTGGAAAACCAGAAAAACGGTTGCCAGCGCAATCACCGCGCTGACGGCGATAATTCCTGCGACCCACGGAATGTTCGCGCCTTCGGCGCCGAAAACGAACGCGAGCGGGTCGCCAACGTCTAATTTCTCGTAGGAAATCATCCCGGTTAAAACCAGCGCGAGCGCGATGTAAAGAATCGTGCAGATAACCAAAGATAAAATCATCGCCCTCGGCAAATCGCGCTGCGGATTTTTGCATTCCTCGGCAGTCGTCGAAAGCGCATCAAAACCGATGTAGGCGAAAAAGACGGCGGACACGCCTTTTAGAACGCCGGTGATTCCGTTCGGCGCAAACGGCGACCAGTTTTCGGGATTGACGTAATTTAATCCTAGAAAAATCACAAGGAGAATCACGCCGATTTTCAAAATTGTCATTATGTTGCTGGCAAATTTCGATTCTTTGATGCCGATGAAAACCAGCGCGGTGATAACGACGACAATCAAAAGCGCAGGCAAATCGGCGACGATCGGAATGCCGGCGACGTTCGGCGCGGAGCTCCAAGCCGTGTAAGCGTCAAACTGACCGCACGAGACAATCGCGTCTTTGCCTTCGCAAGCCGAGGCAAGCGCGGCGACGGTTTCGCCTTTGCCGACCGCTTCGGTGACGGCGGCATAACCGCGTTTCGCCGTCAGAAAATCCATCGTTAAATTCAGCGGAACGTTAATGCCGTAACCTTTCAAAAGCCCGGTGAAATAATCGCTCCAAGAAATTGCGACGGCGATATTGCCGATGGCGTATTCGACGATTAAATCCCAGCCGATGATCCACGCCACAAGCTCGCCCATCGAAGCGTAAGAATAAGTGTAAGCCGAACCCGCGACCGGAATCCGCGAAGCGAATTCGGCGTAACAGAGTGCGGAAAAAGCGCAGGCAATCGCCGTAAAAACAAACAGAAAAATCACTGCCGGTCCGCCGTCGAACGAAGCCTTACCGATCATTGCGAAAATGCCCGCGCCGACGATAGCCGCGATGCCCATTAAAGTTAAATCGGTGACGCCAAGCGTTCGCCGGAGACGACCGCTGCCTTCGCCGCCGGCGATTTCCTGTGCGTGTTCGGTCATTCCGGCAGCCGCGTCCGCTTGAATTTGGGCGATGGATTTTTTGCGAAATAATGAATTCATAGATATTATGATTACGGTTTGAATTTGTCCTCGAGCGTTTATTTCCTCATCATTCGTTATTTTATCGTTTGAATTTAAATCGAAATGCAAATTAAATTCAGCGGTGAATAACAAAGAACTAAGGACAACAGACAAATAGTTTGTGTGCGAATTTTGAACGAAAAATAAAAAAGATGCAATGGAAATCAGGCGAAATTAGTAGTTTTTTATTTTATAACCCGTAAAAACTTGAATTGATTTCAAGGATTGCCGGTTCATCCCTTTTTCCGCCAGATGAAAAATCGTCCGATACACGAAAATTTAGACACTTCGTTTGTCAATCTTTCGGCGTTGGTGCATTACCTGCGCCGCCGCGAGTTTGCCGGAAGCATTCGCGTCGAGATGAGCGGTTACGAAGCCGACATCGCTTTGACGGCGGCGGGCGAGATGCGCGTCCGCGAACACGACCGCATCGCCGGACGCATCTCCGAAGGCGACGAAGCGCTGCAGCGTCTTCTGATTCGCGCCCGTGAGCCGGGCGGAATCATCAACGTTTATCGAGCCGTCGAAAATTTCGCGCAGACGGTTGAAGAGCCGAAACCGATTGTCGAGAAAATTGTCGAGGAAACTCCGCTCACCGTCGAAACAAAACAGGCAATCGGCGTCGTCGCTGTAGCGGCGAAACCGCCGCACCGTAACGGCAATTCCGTAATTGCCCTAGCCGAACCGAACACCGAAATCGAATCGCCGCCGGTTGAAAATGCCGCGCCCGAACCGTCGCCGCAACAGCCGGAGATTTCGTTTGATTTCGGCGATCAATCAGACGACAAAGCCGAGCAGCCGGTTTTCGCCGCGCAAGATTGGCAGACGGTTTTGAATTTGACCGCCGAACTGCTTCAAATGGTTGACAAATCTCTCACCGAAGCCAACCTCGACTTTGCGACGGCGTTCGAGAAGGCGCGGGCGGAAAGCTCCGGCGACTATCCGTTTCTCGATTCGGCTTCTGGCGTCTTTGATTACAAAAACGGCAAAATCATCGTCCGCCGTCAATTCGACGCGCGGCTTTTCACGGCGGGCGTCAACGAAACCTTACGCCGGATTTTAGAAAAACTCGGACGCAATCCGAAATTTTCCAACGTCTATCTCATCACCACGCACCGCATTCTCGCGCTCATCGAAAAGCGCCGACCGCTCTACGACAAATTCGCCGTCACGCCGCAGCTTGCCAAAATAATCGGCATCTGAAAACGCCGCGACGATAATAAAAATTTCGTTTCTGAATCCAAAAGCCGCGCCTCGCCGAATTCGAGTTTGTAAGCCTGAATTTCATTAGGCTTATTTGGATGATAATCTACTCACGCCGTCATTGGCGCAGTAGGTTGCAACCTTGATTCATCTCCTTTTTGAACCGGAAATGCCGGATGCTTTTCACCAAAAGCATCCGGCATTTCCGGCTCTGTCGTGCCTTTCATAACGGCTATATGTTAAAATCGCTCTTTAATTTAACAGCGAATTATTCAGATTATGATGACAGGCAACGAAATCAGACGAAAATTTTTAGAATATTTTGAAAAGCACGGACACAAAATCGTCCATTCCAGCCCGGTTTATCCGCCGAACGACCCGACGATTCTTTTCACGAACGCGGGAATGAATCAATTCAAAGACGTTTTTCTCGGCAACGAACGGCGCGATTACAAACGCGCCGCGAGTTCGCAGAAATGTATCCGCGCGGGCGGCAAACATAATGATTTGGATGAAGTCGGCAAGACGGCGAGACACCAGACTTTTTTTGAGATGCTCGGCAATTTTTCGTTCGGCGACTATTTCAAAGAAGACGCGATAAATTTCGCTTGGGATTTTCTCGTGAACGAATTAAAACTCGATGTCAATCGCCTGTGGTTCACCGTTTTCGCGGGCGACGATGAAGTTCCGGCGGACGAAGAAGCCGTCGAGCTTTGGATAAAAGCGGGCGCGTCGCCTGACAGAATTTTGCGCTTCGGACGAAAAGATAATTTCTGGCAGATGGCGGAAACCGGACCGTGCGGACCGAATTCGGAAATAAATTATTATCTGGGCGACGAGCCGGAAAACCCTGAAAAAAACCGCGCCGATTTGGTCAACGCCGACGAAGGCGACACGACGATGGAAATCTGGAATCTCGTCTTTATGCAGTATAACCGCGTCGAGACGGAAAAAGGCGTTTATAAATTAGAGCCTTTGCCCGCGCCGTCGGTTGACACGGGCGCGGGTTTGGAGCGAATGACGGTCGTGCTGGAAGGCGTTCACTCGACGTTTGAAACGACTTTGCTCAAACCGATTGTCGAATACGTCGCGGAACTGGCGGGCGTAAAATACGAATACGAATCGCAGGCAGGTTTTGCAATGCGCGTTGTCGCCGACCACGCGCGCACGACGGCTTTTTCCATCGCCGACGGAATTTTGCCCGGCAACGAAGGCAGAAGTTACGTTTTGCGAAAAATTATGCGCCGCGCGATTTATCACGGGCGCGAGCATCTCGGCTTTAAAGATGCGTTTTTTTACAAAGTCTGCGATTTCGTCGTTGACCAAATGAAAGACGCTTATCCCGAACTCGAAGTGCAGCGCGAATTTATCGGCAAAATGGTGCGTCTTGAGGAAGAGAGATTTGGCGCAACA
>CADCUR010000261.1 GCA_902805935.1 uncultured Pyrinomonadaceae bacterium | reverse complement strand
AACCGAGCTATTCAGGAATTTTGCTCGGAATTTCAAACGCGCGGCGACACCGGTCAATTCCTTTCGTCTGCCCGCAAAATTTCTCGCCCGCTTATTTCTGCGAACGGTCATATTCCTCTTTCACCGTCCGGTAACAATCGCAAGCGAAATGTTCGAGTCCTTCGCGGTCGAGAATGGTAATCAAACCGCGCGAGTATTTGATATATCCGCCGCCTTGCAACGCAATGGCAGCGACTGTCACCGTCGCGCGGTTCGCGCCGAGCATAATCGAGAGAAATTCCTGCGTCAATTGCAGATCGTCCGTCGCGGAACGGTCGCGGCAGAGAAGCAGCCAGCGCGAAAGGCGTTCTTCGACCGTATGCAGACGATTGCATAACGCCGTCTGACTAATCTGAAGCATCAACAGCCGAATAAATTTCAGCAAAGAGTCCTGCAGTGCGCCGCCCGCTTTGAACTGTTCTCGAATTGCCGATGCTTTCATTCGCATCCCGCCGTCTGGAAGCTGGATGAAAGTTTCATTCAGCGAAGAATCGGCTCCCATCAAAACATCCACTCCGACCATTCCTTCGCGCCCGATGACGCCGACTTCGGCGCATTGACCTTCGGCAGTTGTGGCGACGACCGAACACATCGCATCGTTGGGAAAATAGACATACTTTATCGGCTCTTCGGGTCGGTAGAGAACTTCGCCGTGCGCGAGCGTGACCGCTTCGAGGTCGGGCAGCAATCGCTCGAAGTCCGCTTTCGGCAGATTGTTCAGAATATAATTTTTGGTTGAAAGCTGTGTTTGTGTTGTATTCTTGGAAGAATCTAACATCGGTTTTTCTCCTTGGTTTCCCGGTTTGCGTGCTGCGAAAAAAGCAAACGGCACAAGGTAGTCTTTGGCTAAGCAAGACCCGATGTCGCGTGGTTGATTCTGGTAAAAAACAAAAGAATCGCTAAATTATTATAGCATTATAATTCAATTTCTTGTGTTAGATGCGAAACGAGCGGCAGCGCAGTCAAATATTTATCCGAAACGTAATCGGTTACAAATTTAATCGGCTCCCGCGAGCGAATTACTAAAATCGAAAGACGCGCGATTTTATATCTCGCAGATCTTCCCGCGTTTTTTCGAGACAGGCTCGCCCGCGCTCGATAAATTCTTCGTTTCGCTTCAGGCTCTTCTTAAACTCGGCGATCAGTCTTTCGCTTTCGGCGGTGGCCCGGTTCGCCATCATTAATGTATCGTCTAAATCTGACATTGTTTTGCACATGATTCGGCGCCTGCGCCTTTTCGTCGAGGCTGATTAAAGCCTTGTGAAATATAAGCGGCACAAATTCATCCGCC
>CADCUR010000260.1 GCA_902805935.1 uncultured Pyrinomonadaceae bacterium | reverse complement strand
TGGCGACGTTGCGCGGTAAAACGATTGATTTCGTCGTCGTGGACGAGGCGCACTGCATCTCCCATTGGGGACACGATTTTCGACCCGCGTTTCTCGATTTGCGCGAGGCGCTGCGGCAACTCGGCGATCCGCCGGTTTTGGCGTTGACGGCGACCGCCACGCCGGAAGTCGTCGAAGATATAAAAAAGCAACTCGACCGCCCGCGAATGCGCGTCGTGAGCGGCGGCATTCACCGACCGAATCTGCGCTTTGCGGTCGTTCATACGACGCGGGACTCAAAAAAAAGGCGCGCCTCGCCGAAATTTTAAGCGAAACGACGGGCGCGAAAATCGTTTACTGCGCGACCGTCAAAGCGGCGGACGAAGTGACGGAATTTCTGCGCGCGGCGAATTTCTATGCTGAAAGCTATCACGGCAAACTGCCCGCGAAAACGAGAACCGACGTGCAGAATCGCTTTATGGCGGGCGACGTGGACACGATTGTCGCCACGAACGCTTTCGGAATGGGCGTTGATAAACCGGACGTGCGCGCCGTCCTCCACTGGCAGATGCCGGGAACGCTCGAAGCGTATTATCAGGAAGCCGGGCGAGCCGGACGCGACGGACGCGAAGCGCGCTGCGTTCTGCTTTACGACACGCGCGACCGCCGCGTGCAGCAGTTTTTCCTCGGCGGGCGTTACCCGTCGGCGGACGACGTTTTAATGATTTACGACGCCCTGGAAAAAATGAATGCGGCGCAAGCGGCGGCGAGTTTAGAGCAAATCAAAGAAACAATCGGTGACGGTTTATCGAAAACAAAACTGCGCGTCGGTCTGAATCTGCTCAAAGACGAGCGAATCGTGCGCGAGCGGCGCGGCGCAAAATTTGAATTATCGAAACCGAACATCAATTTTGACGAGATAAAACGCCTCGCCGAAACTTACGTCGAGCGCGGGACGAGCGACCGCGAAAAACTCGAACGAATGATGCTCTACGCCCAGAGCGCGTCTTGCCGCTGGCAAACGCTCTCGAAATACTTCGACAATGACGACAACGGCATCGGCGGCGAAGAAATCGAGAAATGCGAAACTTGCGACAACTGCGTCCGCCCGATCAGCGAGCGGTTCGACGTGCAAATCCCGCCCGGCAACCCGACAAAAGCCGAACAGGAAGAGCTGCTCGAAACATTGCGCCGCGAAACGGAAGCGCGTGAAGAAATCGCCGTCGGCGAATCGGTCGAATTGCCGAAGCTCGGCGCAGGCAAGGTCGAAGCGGTCGCCGGCGATAAAGTCGAAGTCGTCTTTGCGGGCGGGAAGCGCAAAACCTTCAAAAGCGAGTTCGTGCGAAAAACCGGCGTTTGATTTTCGCTTTTTTGATTATTGTTTTCTAC
>CADCUR010000259.1 GCA_902805935.1 uncultured Pyrinomonadaceae bacterium | reverse complement strand
GTTGTAAATTTCATAAAGATTTTCAGGAATACCATTGAAATCGTGATGCGAACAAATCATATTTCGACGATTATGAGTGGCGTTCATTTCATACAGGTCTATTTCAAAATCCGCCCAAGCGGTTTCAGTCCCAGTGTTCCAAAATTTGAACCATCGAGTTTCGTCATCAGAGTTCCAAAAATTCAATCTTTCTTTATCGCTTATTCGACGTTTTCCCCCTTGCTCTTTCGGTCTGAAAGTGCAAATTTCATCTTTGCTCGATGCAGGTGAACTCCATACTTGCTTAATTTCGCTTTCATCTAAACAATCAAAACGAATTTCGATAATGTCCGCCAACTCCTCGGCGCGTTTTATTTGATTAATTAGCTCGTCAGCGGTTTCCGCACAAACGGAAACGCAAATTTTTCCGTTATTCATTGCTAGAACTATTACTACTGCTGCGAAGGTTGATTAAAAAGGTAAGCGTTACAATCAACAAAATGTTCACGCTGACGGCGGCGGACGCGACGATTAAAGTCTGCCCGCTTTGTTCGACGGCAATCGCCGTTAAAGCCCACGCGATTGCCAGCGAGTAAAAGACGTTGTTCAGTTTGAAACGGATGATGATGCCCAAAGCCGTCGCAATCAAAATTAGTCCTGCGCCGAGCCTTACGGCGAGCAAATCGGAAACTTGCACGTTCAGGTAAACGAGCGCGATTGCCGCATTGACAATCGCCGCCGCCGTTACCCAGCCGAAATAAACGCCGAACGGAAATTTCGCCAGCCAGAATTCGCCGTTCGTTTCGGTCGTTCGCAGCCGGGCGTTGATATAAACGAGCGAGCCGAGCAGCAGAAAAATCATAGCGACCGAAATTAAAATCGCCTCTTGATGCCAGAAATAAAGCCACGCGCAATTTGCCGCGCAGCTCGAAATATAAGCGGTGCGAAGCGAGCGGAAGCGTTCGAGGTTTTTCGGCAGAGCCTGATAAATGCTGAACGCGGCGATGCCGAGGTAAATCAAACTCCAAATCGCAAAAGCGTAACCGGCGGGCGTGACGCGCGTCGGGTATTTGTCAGAGACCGCGCCGGTTTCGATGCCGCCGAGTGCGCCGCTCGCCGCCAGATAATTGAATGCGATCACGCCGACGGTGGCGACGATGACCAAAAATTGTTTGACGCGTTCGGAATTGTTCGACATAATTTTCCAACCGGAGAAATGATTTACGTTTTTGCCGGTAATCGAATTATAATCGGTTCTGGCGAATTTCTGCCAAATGATTTGACGATTTCGTGTAAAGTTTGCGGAAAACGTAAAATCGCTATTTGGAATCAAAGAGTTGCAGTCAATTTTGACTTGATTTATATGAAAAAATTATAAAATAGTATTTATGGCATTGATATTGCT
>CADCUR010000258.1 GCA_902805935.1 uncultured Pyrinomonadaceae bacterium | reverse complement strand
GTGACAGCCGACAGCGATTTTGTTCCGCCGATGAAATTCGCCAGGCGTGAAGGCGTTCAAGTGATTCTCGTCATAATGGGACACTTGCTCGTCAAAAACGAATTAAAAGAACACGCCGACGAACTGCGAACCGTCACTTTCCCATAAATCTGAAATGAAATTTTCACGCAATCAAATTATCGGCTCACTTATTCTGCTCGGCATACTTTTGATAATCGCGCTCCTTCGTCTGACGTTTTCCCCAAAATAAAATAACCGTAAAGCGCATTGAATAATTTAAAGAAACCAATTTATGCGATTGTCGGACCGACGGCTTCGGGAAAAACCGAGCTCGGCGTCGCGCTCGCACTTCGTTTAGGCAAAGGCGAGATAATCAACTGTGATTCGGTGCAGATTTATAAGGAAATCCAGATTGCCACCGCCAAGCCGAGCGCCGAAGAAATGCGCGGCGTGCCGCATCATTTGATTAATTACGTCGAGCCGGATGTGAAATACACGGCGGCGGATTGGGCGCGCGACGCGGACGAGAAAATCGCGGAAATCGAAGCTAGAAATAAAATTCCGATTCTCGTCGGCGGCACGGGTTTTTATCTGCGCGCGCTGCGCGAGCCGTTTTTTGAAAGCCCGAAAACCGATTTGCGGTTGCGTGAGAAATTAAAAAATATCAGAGAGCGAAAAGGCGCGGAACATCTTTATAAAATTTTAGAGCGAGTTGATAAAGCATCAGCCGCGAAACTTTTCCCGCGCGATTATGTGCGCACGGCGCGTGCTTTGGAAGTGTATTTTCAAACGGGAAAATTAATCAGCCAAATTCAGCCGAATCGCGCCGCGGCGCCGGAATTTGCGAGTCGCATAAAAATTTTCGCGCTCAATCCGCCGCGTGCGGTTTTGTATGAACGAATCAACCGCCGCGCTGAACGGCATTTTGCAAAAGGCTTAGTCGAAGAAGTAAAAAATCTGCGAGCAAAGGGTTTGCCGGACGATACGAACGCGCTCGGCGCGCACGGTTACCGGCGCGTATGCGAATTTTTGCGCGGCGAGCGAACTTTGGAAAGCGCAATCGAACAGTCGAAACAAGACGTGCGAAATTACGCTAAACGGCAGATGTCCTGGTTTCGGCGCGAATCGGGCGCGGCGTGGCTCGAAGGCTTCGGCGATGCGCCCGAAACACAAAAAAAGTTTTGGAAAATGCTTGATTTAGAATAACTTGTGAAAGATTTCTTGTATCTGCCGGGCGGTCTGTTATAAACTTAATCTCGTCATCCCACAACCCAATGAAGAAGAGAGAAGGTTATGGAAAAAACGGTTGCCCAAAACATACAGGACGCTTTTTTAAACACGGCGCGGCGCGAGCGGTTTAACATCGTCATTCATTTGCTGCACGGCGCGACGCTTGCCGGGCGAATCAAAAGTTTCGATAAATTTTCGGTGATGCTGGATGTCGGCGGGCAAGACGTTCTGGTATTCAAACACGCTATTTCCACCGTTTCGCAGGAGCAGCAGCGTAAAAAACCCGATTCGGTATAAACATTTTGCGCGGAAGATTTATCACTTTTGAAGGAATTGACGGCAGCGGCAAGTCAACGCAGCTCAGAATGCTGGCGAGCGAGCTGCGCCTTCGCGGATTTGACGTGTTGCCGACAATGGAGCCGGGCGGAACGCCTCTCGGCAGACGGCTTCGCGCGGCATTTCTCGAAACCGAAGAAAACGTCGCGCCGCTTGCCGAACTTTTACTATTCGCCGCCGACCGCGCCCAGCACGTCAATTTTCTCGTTAAACCCGCGCTCGAAGCGGGCAAAATCATCATCTCCGACCGCTACGCGGATGCGACCGCCGCTTACCAAGGCGCGGGACGCGGATTTTCCGAAAGCGCGGTCAGCCAAATTATCGAATTCGCCACGGGCGGTCTGAAACCCGATTTAACTTTGTTTTTCGATTTGCCAATCGAACAGGCATTGCGGCGAACGAATTCGCGTGACGACACGGGCGAGCGTAAAAATCGAATGGATAAAGAAGCCGGTGAATTTTACGAGCGCGTGCGCGATGGTTATCTAAAGATTGCCGGCGGCGAGCCGAACCGTTTCCGTATTGTTGACGCGAACGGCTCGACCGACGAAGTTAAAACGAGAGTTATGAAAATCGTGTCTGAGTTTTTGGACGAGTCATAAGCGAAAGTTGCAACGCGGTTTGTCTTCACCGCATTTCAGCAGCGACTGAACGCCGCCAAATTCGTGTATTTTACGGTTGATGCGGGCAATGTCGCCGCCAGCAGTATTGCAGAATTGCGAAAATTCATCAAAAATCTCGATACGCTGATTTTATGTTCGATAAACTCGTCGGCAACCGTCCGATCAAAACAGTTTTGCGCCGCTTGCTCATCCAAAAGCGCGTGCCGAACGCGCTGCTTTTTGCGGGCGCAGACGGCGTGGGCAAACGGCGGTTTGCGCTTCGTTTAGCAAAGGCATTCGTCTGTCAGAATCCGAAAGACGCGGAAGCGTGCGACGCTTGCGCCAACTGCCGCCGCGCCAATAATTTTACGCTTCCAAAAGCGGACGACCGCGACGCATTTAGAAAAGTCATTTTCAGCGAACATCCCGACATCGGCACGGTCACGCCGTATAACAAAAACATTCTGGTTGACGCGATTCGCGACCTCGAAACCGAAGCCAACTTTCGCCCTTTTGAGGCGACAGCGAGATTTTTTATCGTTGACGAGGCGGACAAGATGAACGACGCGGCATCGAACGCGCTTTTGAAAACTTTGGAAGAACCGCCCGCCGCCTCGCATATTTTTCTCGTCTCGTCACGTCCCGACGCGCTGCTGCCGACGATTCGTTCGCGTTGTCAGACATTGCGGTTTGCGCCGATTGCGGCGAGCGAAATTGAAAATTATTTATCTAATGATAAAAAGTTCGCGCCCGAAGACGCCGCGCTTTTAGCCAGACTTTCCGGCGGCAGATTAGGATACGCGCTTGGCACGGATTTGGAAAAGTTTCGCGCCGCCCGCGCCGCGATGCTTAAGGTTTTGGAAAGCATTTTGATCAAAGAAAACCGCGGCGAGCTGCTCCGCGTCGGCGAAGAAATAAACGACGCGAAAAACAAAGACGATTTTGAAACCAAACTCGACATTCTGCAAACTTTAATTCACGACTTGTGGACGGTGCGAAACGAGGCAGACGCGAACATTCTGGTGAATGTTGATTTGGAAACTGATTTGAAAAAATTAGCGGCGCGCGCTGAAAGCCGACGACTCGCCGCGTGGCTTTCGGAAATCGAAATTTTGCGTGAACAATTAGCCTTTAATCTTAACCGCAAAATTGCCATTGACGCGCTGTTTATGCAAATGGCTGGCTAATTACTGGGAACAAATTTGAAATAACGGTGTCTAACGAATAAAATTGCGCTTAAATTAACTTCAAGGAGAAAATCGTACGAACCACAAAATCGCTTTTTTGATGTTTTTCGTTTTAGCTTTCGGGCTATCAATCGTTTCGGCGCAGACGGAAACGCCGGTAAAGAAAATTTCGGGCGGCGTTTTGAACGGCAAGGCGACGAGCCTACCGAAGCCCGCGTATCCGGCGGCGGCGCGCGCCGTCAAAGCGAGCGGCGCGGTCAACGTGCAAATCACGATTGACGAACAGGGGAATGTCGTCTCGGCAAGCGCGCTTTCCGGTCATCCGCTGCTGCGGCAAGCCGCCGAGCAAGCAGCGCGCGGCGCGACTTTCAGCCCGACGCTGCTTCAAGGTCAGGCGGTCAGCGTGACCGGTATGTTGATATACAATTTTGCGCGCGAAGCAGGTTTGACGGACTGGGCGAACAAAGGCACATTTTTGGGAATTGCCGAAGCGAAGGGATTAGAGAGGAAAATAAGTTTGCCGCCGGAATTTGCTTCAGAATCCGAGCAGTTGAGTTTTCTCGCCGGACTTTCGGTAGAGGAGCAAAAAATACGGGTGCCGGCGGTCATTTCTTCGATCAAATCGAAGCTAACTGCGGCTGATTCGTGGCGTTTAGAGTTCGGTCTGCTGAGAGGCAAAATTTTCGCCGAGACCAACGACCAAACGGAAATTTTGGCGAATTTGGCGAAATTTAAGGATTTGGCGGCGAATAAAATCGAGGGAGTTCAGGAACTTGAGATTGCCCGCGCCGCCGAGTTAGCCAAATTTGCTGACAGAACCGGATTGACTGCCCAGGACAAACAAGCGATTATGAGCATCTTAACTCAGTGGTAAAAAAGGAAATTCAAAACGAGACTCCGGCTTCGACCGTCGAGAGAGTTTTGGCGGGCGCGGGGATTTTAGCCGTCAGCGCGGGCGCGTTTCTCGTCGGTTATTTTAATCCGACGACCGCCGGATTTTTTCCCGTCTGCCCGCTTTATTCTTTAACCGGCATTCATTGTCCGGGATGCGGTTTGACGCGCGGTTTTCACGCGCTTTTTCACGGCGACGTTACAACGGCGCTGCATTACAATGCGCTGCTTCCCGTTTTCGCGTTTCTTTTCGCGTTTATATTTATCTCGTTGATTCTAGTTGTCTTGCGCGGGCGCGGGCTTTCGTGGCGAGTGTTTCCGCCATCGGCGATGTATGGATTTTTAATTTTGGCGGCGGCGTTTTTCGTTTTGCGAAATTTGCCGTTTTATCCTTTTACACTTCTTGCGCCTTAATGATTTATTCCATGACAGAAACACAAAGGACACAAAGATAATAATAAAAAAACTCTGTGTCCTTTGTGTTTCCTTATTGAAAATTTAACTAATTTGCACGAGTTGTTTTTCCTCTGCTAAAGATTTCGCATTTGCGCCTTCTCTCCGCAAAATCTCAACCTCTTTAACAAATTCTTCGACGATATCCGCGCCGGCGACGCGGCGCATCGGAACGCCGTCTTTGAAAATCATTCCGACGTTTCTGCCGAAAGTGATTCCGAGCTGCGAATCGTGCGCTTCGCCCGGACCGTTGACGGCGCAGCCCATAATCGAAAGATGCAGCGGTTCTTCGACGTGCGCCAGACGACGTTCGACTTCGGTGACGATTTCGACGAAGTTATCAATGTCGAGTCGTCCGCACGTCGGACACGCGACGACAGTTACGCCGCGTTTTCTTAATTCTAAAGATTTCAAAATTTCCCAACCGACGCGCACTTCTTCGTGCGGTTCTGCCGCTAAAGATACGCGAAGCGTATCGCCGATGCCGTCGTGCAATAAAATTCCGAGACCGATAGCAGATTTTATCGAACCGCCGAAAGCGGTTCCGGCTTCGGTGACGCCGAGATGAAACGGATAATCAACCATTGAAGCCATCAAGCGATACGCCGCGACCGTTCGATTTACGTCCGACGCTTTTAGGGAAATGATAATGTCGGAAAAACCTAAATCTTCCAAAATGCGAACGTGGCGCATTCCCGATTCGACAATCGCTTCGGGCGTCGCGGTGCCGTATTTTTTTAACAAATCCTTTTCCAGCGAGCCGCCGTTGACGCCGATGCGAATCGGAATTTTTCTCGCTTCGGTCGCGCGGACGACTTCTCTAATTCGATCAATCGAACCGATATTGCCCGGATTTAGACGGAGTTTATCAATGCCCGCGTCGAGCGCCATCAAAGCTAATTTGTAATGAAAATGAATGTCGGCGACGAGCGGCGCGTCGGTGCGTTTGCGAATTTCCTTCAGCGCGTTTGCCGCGTCCTCGTCAGGAACGGCGATGCGGACGATTTCGCAGCCCGCCGCCGTCATTTCTTCGATTTGTCTTATCGTTCCGTCAACGTCGGTCGTGTCGGTTTTCGTCATTGATTGCACGGCAACAGGCGCGTCTCCGCCGATTTGCACTTTCCCGACCATCACCGATTTTGTTTTTCTTCTCATTTTAAATCAATTTTAGCCACAGAGGACGCAGAGAATAAAGAGATAAAATAACATCCGTAATTTAAATTTCTCTTAAAACTCTGTGTCCTCTGTGGCTAAATTTCTTTTACCTTCCAATCAGCCGCGAAATATCGAAGAATATCGTCGTCACCATCAGCAGCAAAATAACGGCGAGACCGACGAGCTGAATTTTTTCCTTGACCGCCATCGAAAGCGTTAAGCCGAAAAGCCCCAAAAAGCCTTCGATTCCCAAAACCGCGATTTGTCCGCCGTCAAGCATCGGAATCGGCAGCAAATTAAACACGCCCAAATTCAAACTGATTAGCGCCAGAATCGAAACTAATCCGACGAAACCTTGTTCAGAGACGACTTTGGAAATTATCTGCACGATGCCGATCGGACCGGCTAAACCGGCATCTTTCGCCGAACGCTCGCCCGCGAAAAGCTGTCCGAAAACTTTTCCGGTCAGTCGAATGATTTCAAGATTTGAATTGACGGCGAAACTCGCGGCGCGTCCGATTGAGACAGGCTCGCGCGTCATTGATTTTTCGTCGGGACCGAAAGCCGCGCCGACGCGGTAAATTCCGTCGGCTTGTTCCGCCTGAATCGGTATTTCCTTTCGCTCGCCGTTTCGCTCGACAAGAACGTTGATGTTTGCGTCTTTGCTGTTCCGAATCTGATTAACGATTTCGTTGGAATTACGAATCGGCTGCCCGTTTATCGAAATGGCTTTGTCGCCCGGCTGCAAACCGGCTTGCGCCGCTGGTTTCCCTTCAACGACCGAACCGACGACAACCGGCTCGACGCCGACATCCGGCTCTAAATCGAGCATTCCGACGACGTTTCCGTCTTTTTCAACCTTCGACGGTTTAATCGTCAGCGGCAATCTTTGTCCTTCGCGCTCGACGACAATCGGAATCTCGCGTTCGGGCGCAATCAGCGAATCGTTTCGCACGCGCTCCCAAGTCGGATTTTCAATGCCGTCAAAATTGACGATGCGGTCGCCGATTTTGATATTCGCCTGTTCCGCCGCGCCGCCCGATTTAACGACGCCGACTACGGGAGCGGGCATCGAAGGCAAGCCCATCAGCCACGCGCCGAAAAACGGAATCGCCAGCGCGAGCATAATGTTCATAAACGGTCCGCCGATCATCACCAGAAACTTTTGCCAGCGCGGGCGCAGTTCGTAAAGTTCGGATTCGGGAACGGGTTCGCTTTTGTCGTCTTCGCCTTCAAGACCCGAATTCGATTCGTCGCCGTAAAGTTTGACATACGCGCCCAAAGGTATCGCGCTGATGCGGTAATCGGTGTGTCCGCGTTTGAATCCCCAAATGCGCGGACCCAAACCGAAAAACGAATAAGCGTCAACGCGCATTCCCAAAAGTTTGGCGACGGCGAAATGTCCGAATTCGTGGATGTTGATGGCGATGCCGAGAACGAAGATGACGGCTAAAATTACGATGATAAAATCTGGCATTGTATAAATTCCTTTTCAAAATTAATTGTCTATCTTAGAGACAAAATACGACAGACAAGTTGTTATCAAAAGTCTAAACCGTTTCGCGGAACTTTACCAATTACGACGAAAAAGTATATTCTTCGAGTTTTTGCAAAGCGGCGCGCCGCGCTTGCTCATCACATTTTAATACAGTTTCGAGATTTGCGACAGGTTTTGTTTCGTGTTCGTTCATTACCGATTCGGTAATTTTCGGAACGTCGGACAAACGGATTTTGTCGTCTAAAAACGCGCCGACGGCGATTTCATTCGCGGCGTTCAAGGTCGCGGGCATCGTGCCGCCGATTTTCAATGCGCGATACGCCAATGCGAGACACGGAAATTTCTCTGTATCAGGTTCTTCAAAAGTCAGTTGCGCGAGTTTCGAGAAATCGAGCGGCGGCAGACAATTCAGCTGACGGCGCGGAAAAGTGAGCGCGTATTGAATCGCGTGGCGCATATCGGTCGCGCCCATCTGCGCGATAATCGAGCCGTCAACCATCTCGACCATCGAATGCACGATTGACTGCGGATGCACGAGAACGCCGATTTCATCCGCCGAGAAACCAAACAGCCAGCGCGCTTCAATGACTTCCAAACCTTTGTTCATCAAAGTCGCGCTGTCAATCGTAACCTTGTCGCCCATTTGCCAGGTCGGATGATTTAACGCTTCGGCGCGCGTGGCGTTTTCGATTTCCCGTCTTGATTTTGTGCGGAATGGTCCGCCGCTCGCCGTTAAAATCAAGCGCCTTACTTCGCCGCTCGATTCGCCGCGCAAGCATTGATGAATGGCGTTGTGTTCCGAATCAACCGGCAAAATCTCTGCGCCGTTTTCTCGCGCTGCTTTCGTCATTAACTCGCCAGCCATTACGAGCGTTTCCTTGTTCGCCAGCGCGACTCTTTTTCCCGCCTCCAAAGCCCGCAGCGTCGGCACGAAACCGACCGCGCCGACCGTCGCCGAAACGACAGTCTGCGCCGCTTCGTGCGTGGCGACTTCAACTAATCCCGTTTCGCCGACGACGATTTTTGGATTTCGGGTTTTGGATTTTGAAATGCGCCGCTGCAAATCTTCGGCGCACTCGTCGCTCTCGACGGCGACGAGTTCCGGTTGAAACTGCCGAATTTGTTCGGCGAGTTTTTCCATATTTTTCCCCGCGCCGAGCGCGACGACGCGAAACTCGCCCGCGAGATGCTCGACGACTTTGAGCGTGTTGCAGCCGATTGAGCCGGTCGAACCTAAAATTGAAATTGCCTTCATAAAACAACGATCACCGCAAGAAGCGACTTTGACCTTTACATAAACTTACATTAGAAAGGCGTTTTTTTCCCAACCGTCGCCTTAAACGGCGCGTCAAAAACTGCGGGTCACGATTTACGACTTCAATTTACGAATCAGATCGTCGCCCGCAAAAATTACAAGTAAGGGAGAAATAAAATGAAAAAATTTATCGCGTTATCATTACTTTTGTTATCGGCAGCGGCATTCGTGCCTTCGGTCGAAGCGAAATCAAACACGGCGAGTATTTCGGTCGAACCGCAGTATGGCGGTCAGATTTACCAAAATCGCCGCCGCAACAATCGCATCGTCCGCACCTATGTGCGTAACGTCCGTCAAGGACGCGCCGTTTACCGCGAAACCTATCGCGTCGTTTATCGCGCCAACGGCACGACCCGAACTCAGCTCGTCAGCCGCGTTCGCATTCGCTAATCGAAACCGGAGATAAAAATAACTTGAGCGGGAAGCTACTCTCTTCTCCCGCTCTTTTCTATTTTAACTTTTCGCCGCCAAACTCACGCGCCGTCTCCAGATAATTTCCTGTTTCTTCCTTTTCCCTCAACCAATTATTAAATTCCGCCGACTTGTTTTTCGGAATGCTCAAAGTTACCCAATCCGCCGAGCGCAGATGTTTCGCCAGAAACTGAATTTGCCCGACGTGCGAAGCCGTGTGCAGCGCCGCACGGTTGATCGCTTTGACGACCGTGTAATCTTCGCCGCGAATTTTTACTGTTTTTCCCAAATCTTCCGCGCGCAAAGATTCGAGCGAATCGAACAAAACCTGAAAACCAGTTTCCCAAATCCGCATCACGCTTTCCCGCGTGTCGCCGTCCGCGACAAATTCCGAATCGCGGTTGCGGTCGGGCTTTTCGCCGTCGGTCGTCAAAAAGTTAGTCCAGCGCGAGCGCAGGTTGCCGCCGATGTGTTTGCAAATCGCGGCAATCGAATTGGCTTCCGCGTCAATCTTTTGAAAAAACTCCTCATCCGAAACTTGCTCGATTGCCCGTTCCGCGAGCGCTTTATAACCGCGCAAGCCCTCGATTGATTCGGTGAGAAAATTTTTGAGAATTTCTACCCTCATACTGCTATCTCACAACATTTTCGCGTTTTAGCCAAGTTTCCCAGCGCAAATAAAACGCTTTGTCGTTGCTTCTCGGACGAAACCAGTTTAATAATATGTCAATAAAAACGAATAAAGTTTTATGCAGTATTCATTCGGTCAATCAAAATCGGCGGCAGCGTTGAGCATTTTGTTGTGTTCGGCAATCGTTTTGTGGACGTTCGCGCCCGCGCGCGCCGAGCTTTTGCCGATCAAAACTTATCTCTCGACCGACGGTTTGGTTTACGATAAAGTCTATCGAACTTATCAGGACTCGCGCGGGTTCGTTTGGTTTTTCACGGCGGCGGGCGTCAGCCGATTTGACGGCTATCGGTTCGTCAACTACGGATTGGAAAACGGATTGGAAGAGAATTCGTTGATTACCGACGCGGTTGAAGACGAGCGCGGAATTTATTGGTTTGCGACGAACGTGAGCGGCATTTATCGTTTCGACCCGCGTCCGAAATCCGCAAGCGAAAATCAATCGCCGCGCGACAATTTCCAACTCGTTTCCGTTTCGGACGCGCCGGGCGCGAACGCTGTTCGCAGAATTTATAAAACGCGAAAAAACGAAATTCTCGTCGGAACCAACGCGGGCGCGTTTCGGCTCGTGCCGGAAGCGAATCGTTTCGAGCGATTCGATTTGAATCTCGGCGTCGCGCCGGACAAACAGCTTTTTGCGTGGACGTTTGACGAGGATGCGGACGGCTCGCTGTGGATCGGGCATCAATACGGACTGACGCGCCGCCTGCCTTCGGGCGCGATTATCAATTACGAGATTTTGCCGCAGCCGAACGGCACCGACCGCGTTTACTCGCTCGCGGTTGACGCGAACAATCGCGTCTGGATGATTACCGATGTCGGACGCAAAGTGCTGATTTACAATCCCGAACCGGCGGGCGCGATTGACGCGAGTCTGGCGGCGAAACGCGCGCTGCGTTTTCGACCCGAAGAAAAATCGGCGGCGAATCTGCCGCGCGGTTTCGCGCATCGGTTCTCGACCGAGGAAACGCTCGCCGAAGAAAAATCAGTCGCCGTCAACGCCACACGCGACGGTTCGATTTGGCTTTCGGCTTACGGTAAAGGATTGATTGAATATAACGGGCAAGAATTTCGCCTCTACACGAAGGCGAACGGTTTGAGCGATACGACGATTCGGAGCGTCACGGAAGACAATTTCGGCAACTTGTGGATCGCGTCCGATTGGGGCGCGATGCGTTGGAATCGCGCGAATTTCGTTGCCTTTCACGTCGAAGACGGACTCGGCGACGAGCGCGTTTGCGGCATTTTTGAAGACCGCGCCGCAACGGTTTACGTGACGACGCCGAATTGGACGATTAACCGTCTGGAAGGCAGTCGCTTCGCATCGGTCAAATTAAATTTGCCGCCGGCAAGCAATTACCTCACCGACCGCGTGATGAGCGACCACGCGGGCGAATGGTGGTTTGCCACCGGCGCTGGGCTTTATCGTTTCGCCGCCGTCAGCCGCGTCGAGGAGTTGCAAAACGCGAAACCCGCGAAAATTTACACGACCGCCGACAATCTGCCGAGCGACAAATTCCGCATCGTTCAGGAAGATTCAAACCGCGACGTTTGGTTCAGCTACGAGGACAAGCCCAGTTTTTTGACGCGCTGGCGCAGAGCGACGAACGAGCTGCAAACCTTCACCGCCGCCGATAACATTCCCGAAAACTGCATCGCCCAATCGCTTCGCGAAGACGCGGCGGGAAACTTGTATTTTCCGTGCTTCACCGAAAACATTCTCGTTTTTCAAAACAATCAATTTCGCCGCTTCACGCACGAAACCTTCGACAAAAAGTTTTGGATCAGCGACATCGCTGTTGACCGCCACGGCAGACTTTGGGTGGCGACGCCGACCAAGGGCTTGCTCAAAATCGAAAATCTGATTTCCGGCGATCCGGTTGTTCAAATTTATACGCCGAAGGAAGGCTTGAGCGCGCTCAGCGGTCAATTTTTGACCGAAGACCGCGCCGGACGAATTTATTACGTCAACGCCAGCGCGCTCGACGTGCTTGAGCCGGACACGGGGCGCGTCAAAAAATACACGATTGCCGACGGTCTGAACGGCACGGGCAACGGCGTCGCCTTCCGCGACCGCCGCGGCGACTTGTGGTTCGGCACGCACCGCGGCGTGTCGAAATTCACTCCGCAAAATGACCGGGCGCAACCGTCGCCGCCGGTTTTTATCAGCGATTTGCGGGCGGGCGGAAAAGACGTTCCGGTCAACGCGGTCGGCGAAACGGAAATTACCGATCTGACGCTCGAATCGGACGCGCGGCAAATGCAGATCGAATTTTTCGGCTTGGCTCTGGCGACGGGCGAAACTTTGCGCTACCAATACAAACTCGAAGGCGCCGACGCGGATTGGAGCGAGCCGTCAGCCGAGCGGTCGGCGAATTACCCGAGCATTCCGGCGGGCAGCTACCGCTTTCTCGTGCGGGCGGTAAATTCCGACGGCGCGGCGAGCGCGACTCCGGCGGCGATTTCCTTTACGGTTCTGCGTCCCGTTTGGCAGCGCTGGTGGTTTTTGCTGCTGGCGGCGCTGGCGGCGAGCGCGACGGTTTACGCGCTTTACCGTTACCGCGTCAATCAAATCATCAAGCTCGAACGAGTTCGCACGCGCATTGCGACCGATTTGCACGACGACATCGGTTCGTCGCTCTCTAAAATCGCGATTCTTTCAGAAGTCGTTCAGCGCAATCCCAAAGCGAGCGAGCCGCTCGAAATTATCGCCAATACTTCCAGAGAAATGGTTGATTCAATGTCCGACATCGTTTGGGCGATAAATCCCGAACGCGACAATTTATCAGATTTAATTCAAAGAATGCGGCGATTTGCCGAAGACATTCTCGACGCGCAGGACATCGGTTATCAATTCATCGTGCCGGAACATATTCGAGAACTCGCGCTCGGTGCCGACGTGCGGCGCGACGTTTATTTGATTTTCAAAGAATGCGTCAACAATTTGGCGAAATACGCCGAAGCGAGCGAAGCGATTATTAAAGTTAAATTGGAAACGAATCATCTTCTCATTGAAATTGCGGATAATGGGCGCGGTTTTGATGCGGAACATAAATTAAACGGCGGCGCGGCGAACGGTTTCGGCGGCAACGGCTTGAAAAATATACGGCGGCGCGCAGAAAATTTCGACGGCGCGATTCAAATTGAATCCGCGATCGGCGCAGGCACGCGCATTGTTTTGCAAATTCCCGTCGAGAGAAAATTATTTGCCGTTTAACTAACCTGGATTTTTTTTATTTATTTCTGCAAAGCGCTGTGTAAATTCATAGTGTAAAAGAATCGTTGAACGATTATATTGCCAATGTAAAAAATTTTAGGCAAAACTTTTTGTATGGCAGAAACAATCGAGCAAACAACTATAATGGAACAAACGACAGCCCGGACAGAATCAATCAAAGTGGCGATTATCGAAGACGAGCGCGACATCCGCGAAGGCTTGGGAATGCTTATCAATTACACCGAAGGCTTCGAGTGCGTCGGCAAATACGGCTCGATGGAAGAAGCCTTGACGAGCATTCGCCACCGCACGCCGGACGTTGTTTTGTCGGACATCGGTTTGCCGGGAATGGACGGCATCGAAGGCGTGAAAATCATAAAGGAAAAGTATCCGACAATGACGATTTTAATGCTGTCGGTTTATGACGACAACGAGCGGATTTTCGACGCGCTCTGTTCCGGCGCGGTCGGCTATCTTTTGAAGAAAACGCCGCCCGCAAAATTGATTGACAGTTTGCGGGACGCCATCGGCGGCGGCTCGCCGATGTCGCCGGAAATCGCCAGAAAAGTCGTCGCGCTGTTTCGGGATTTTCGCCCGCCCGAACGAGTTGATTACGATTTGTCGCCGCACGAAACGCGCATTTTAAAGCTGCTCGTCGAAGGGCACAGCTACAAAACAGCGGCGGCGCGATTGAACGTCACGACCAGCACGATTTCTTTTCACTTAAAAAACATTTACGAAAAGCTGCAAGTTCATTCAAAGAGCGAAGCCGTCGCTAAAGCCCTACAGCAGCACCTGATTAAATAATCAAAACCCTTAAAACAAAGTTTCAGTTGACCGGCGAGCCGTAAAACTCGTCGGTTTTTTTCTTTGCATTTAACTGTGTAAATACACGGTGACTTTGATTTTCAGTTCTCCTATTCTCGCTTCAATGGAATTAACCAGACCAAAAATAAATTAAGGAGAAAAATTAAAATGAAATTCAATCAATCAACTTTTGTCAAAAAATTCGTGCAATGCGCATTAATTTGGTGCGCTTTATTACTCGTTCTGCTGATGACGACACAGGCTCGCGCCGGTTATCTGTATGCTTTGAACGACAGCCCGGCGGGCAATACCGTTTACGGCTATTCGGTTGATGAAACAAACGGCTTTCTGGTGCCACTTCCGGGCAGTCCGTTGGCGACCGGCGACACCGGTTCGAGCGATCAATTTTATTTCGAGGAGCATTTGACGATTGACCGGTTAAATAACCGTTTGTATGTCGTCAATGACGGCTCGAACACCGTCAGCGCGTATTCGATCAATCCGGCAAACGGCGCGTTGACGCCGCTGCCTTTCTCGCCCATCGCGCTTCCGGCTGGACAATACGGGACGATAGCCGTGCATCCGTCCGGTTCGCCGCTGATCGTCAGCGAAGCAGGGCTTTCTCTCGCCTTCAATCCGTCGTCATACAGTTTTTTCATCACTCCGACGACCGCCGTCGCCGCTCCGGGCAGTCCGTTTTCGACCGGCGACGCTTACCCGCATTCGTCCGTGTTCAGTCAGGACGGAGCGTATTTTTACACGGGCGGCTCATACACGGGCGGTCCGTTCGGAAGCAAATTTGCGGGATTCAGCGTCAATGCGGCGACGGGCGTTTTGACGGCGCTTTCCGGTTCGCCGTTCAATTACAACGCCTCAAGCGCGGGCGGTTTCGCAACCGACGCGCAGAACAGACTTTTTATGACGAATTCGGGCGCCAGCACATTGCGCGCTTATCAAACGACGAACGGCGTGCCGACGCCAGCTGCAAGCAACCCGACTGTTTCCGTCTTAGCCGGACCCACGAACGCCGTGTTGCATCCGAGCGGCAATTTTTACGTCGCCGTCAGCAGCTACGCAAATCAGGTCGGTGCGTTCCAGATTGCCGGTTCCGGCACGGCGACGACATTAACGCCCGTCGCCGGTTCGCCTACCCCTACGCTCGGTTTATGGAGCAATACGCTCGCCTTCAACGAAGCCGGAACACTTCTGTTCGTCGGCAACGGAGACAGTCGCAATATTGCGAGTTTCAATTTTGATTCGACGAGCGGCGAATTGCAATTAATGGTTTTGAAACTTCGGAGTTCGCTCGGCACGACGGGACGCTTAACCGGCATGGATTATCTGCCCGCTAACATTGTCGGAGGCGACGCCGACGGCGACGGAGTTCCCGATGCGACGGACAACTGCCCGCAGACGCCCAACCCGAATCAAGCCGACTTTGACGGCGACGGCATCGGCGACGCGTGCGACGCGCAGACCGGACCGCCAACGAGCAAAGAGCAATGCAAAAACGGCGGCTGGATGCGATTTAACTTCCCACGCACATTCCAAAATCAAGGCGACTGCTTTGGGTTCGTCAACACCGGACAATAAGCGCGATCAACTTTTCCTGTAATTACCAAAAAAAGCCGGATGAATTTCACAGCGATTTTCTCCGGCTTTTTGGCGTTTAATTTAATGCGTCGAAAGCTGCTCGCTGCTCGGCAATTTACAACTCTATTTTCGCGGCTATAAAAATTCGACGAGCACAAACGGAAACGTTGAAAGCATTAATTCGCGCGGGCAACGAAGAAGCGCCGCCGTAAATAAAAGCGAAAACCGCGACTACGAAAACAAGTAGCCGCGCCGCCGCAAAAAAGTTAAAAAACCGATAGCCGCAGTTTTCACGACGCATTCAAGACGTAGAAAACTGCGATTTTTATTGACTGAAAATCCCATTTTGAGATTTGAAACTTACTACTCGTTTACGTGGTGAAAGCTCGCTCGGATTGCTCTATTCTCATTTTGTCAAAGCGGGAAACCGCCGAAACGTAAAATTATAAAAAGCGAAAAATCGCTAAAAAATCAGGAGAAAAAAAATGAAAAACCAAAATAAAATGAAAAACCAAATGAAATCATATGTAACTTATTTCGTGATGATGTTCGCGCTGCTTTTAACGACCGCTTCGGCGGCGCAAGCGGCGAACTTTACAGTCAACATGGACACCGACCTAAAAGACCTCGTTCCGGGCGACGGAATATGCCACGCGGCTTACAGAACTTGCACGCTCAGAGCGGCAATCGAGGAAGCCAACGCGCTGCCGGGCAAGGATAATATCGGCTTCAGCCAAAGTTTCAGTGCGCCGAATGCGTTGAAAACAATCGTCCTCACGCTCGGTCAATTGGAGATTAAAAGCGAGATGAGTATCTACGGAACGGACGCGCGTAAATTGATGATTGACGGAAATCACGCGAGCCGCGTTTTTAATGTAACCGCGCCCCAGAGTCATATTTACATCAGCGGTTTGACCATCCAAAACGGCTTCACATACACGCCGGAGTTTGTTTCGTGCGCCGCCGGGCTTTGTCTTGTAAACGGTAAAGTGTTTTTGGATCGCGTCACCGTTCGCAACAACGTCTCGACCGGCGTGAATCCGCAGCTGAGAGAATACGGCGGCGGACTCGCCAATTACGACTTGATGCAGCTCCACAACTGCACTGTCAGCGGCAACAAAGGAGGAGTCGGCGGCGGTATTTACAATAAAGGTCAGATGTATATGGACAATACGACCGTCAGCGGCAACATTGCCGGATGGGGCGGCGGAATTTATATCGCCGGCGCGTCGTCGCCTTATAACCCCACCGCTTTCTTGATGACTTTTAATATAACCGTTTCCGACAATCAGGCTCAGACAGAAGGCGGCGGGGTCTGGAGCAATAACGCTTTTTCCTTCACCCCGGTAAACACAATCGTCGCCGGAAACGTCGCGCCGTCTAACAATGATGTTCACGGATTCATTAACTCGCAAGGCAATAATTTAATCGAGAATCGCGGCAACAGTTCCGGTTACGTGGCTTCGGATTTACCCAACGGAACAAACCCGCTGCTCGGCGCTTTGCAGAACAACGGCGGACCGACCGACACGCACGTTTTAATGGCGGGCAGCCCGGCGATTGACGCGGGTAATGACTGCAAAGTTTACGCATCAATCAACTGCGCGCCTTACGGCGACGATCAGCGCTATATCGGCTTTCAGCGCAAAGTCGGTTCCTCGGTTGACATCGGCGCAATTGAAATCCAAACGCAAAGCGCTGCCGTCGTCCAAATCGGCGGCAAAGTCTTAAAGCCGAACGGTCGCGGGTTGAACAATGCGATTGTTACTCTAACCGATGAGCAAGGCATATCGCGCTCGGCGGAAACCGATTCGAACGGTCGTTACAGCTTTGATGAAGTTGTGACGGGCAAGGCATACATCGTGAAAGTCGAAACCCGACAATACGAATACGATTCGCAAGAACTGGTTTTTAACGGACCGCGCGATGACGTGGATTTCGTTCCCGTCCAAAGATAAGGCACGACGCATACTTCCCGAAAACAGCGCAAATTTAGACGGCAATTGTTTTGTGTTCCGGCTTCAAACGGCTGCCACAAAAAGCCAAAAGAAGTCGGAACATATTTAAAATGAGAAATAAAGGAGAAATTGGTTCCAGAGTTTCAATCAGCTTGAATTTATTCAACAGAAATGAAGGAGAAAAAGAAAATGAAAAACACATTCGCAATCATTCGCAATTTTTTACTCGGCAGTTTGGCGCTGCTCGTAATTTCAACATCAGCCTTCGCCGCGCCCGTTATTCGCAAGGCGTCGGGCGCGAACACATACGATTTGTCTTTGACGATGGCGTATTTCCGGCAGGATTTGGGCGGCACGATTAACCCTGCGGGCAATTCATACACTTCGGGCAGACGCGAAATAGACTGGGAAGATTATCAGTATGTTCTCGGTTACGGCGACGGACCGGCTCAGTTTCCGTATGAATACTACAACAAAATAAAACCGCTCGGCGTCGTCTTCAACACGGCTTACGACCCGAGCAACCTCGTTACGACGATGAACGTATCGTCGCCGAGCCAGTACAATCCGGGATACGTCCAATTCAAGAGAACGGATTTGACTTATGGGGCGCTTTTCAAGCCTTTTTCCGGCACGAAAATGTTCGCTTCTCTGATAAACACGCGCTTTGAGGCGACTTTCTGCATTCCCGGCACGAACATTCCGGCAACCGTCAAAGGCTTCGGCGCGGTTCTCACCGACGTTGAAGATTACGCTTATATGACCTTTTACGACGAAGCGGGAAAAATCATTCACGGCGAAAGCGTCGCCGCGTCGCCCGTCAGTGACAGCTATTCGTTCGTCGGCGTCTCGTTCCCGGACGGAACTCGTATCGCCCGCGTTGACATACAGCTCGGCAGGACGCCGATCTACGAAAGCACCGGCGGCACAGGCTACGAATGCTCTACCCCGACTTGCAAAATAGATTACGTCGCAATGGACAACGTGATTTTCGGCGAGCCGCGCGCGATGGAGCATCATTCGTCGGATTTCGACGGCGACGGCACGACCGATTACGCTCTTTTTCGCCCGTCGAACGGCACTTGGTATGTGATGCACAGCGGCACGAATACGGTCTAAGAGACTCAATTCGGCGCGAGCGGCGACGTTCCCGTGGACGGCGATTTCGACGGCGATTCGCGCAACGATTTCGCTCTTTTTCGACCCAGGAACAGAAGCTGGTACGTTTTGCGCAGTCGAGACAATCAATTGCAAGCGGTTCAGTTCGGTGCCTTTGGCGATAAACCGGTCGTCGGCGATTACGATAAAGACCGTATAACCGACATCGCCGTCTGGCGCGATGGCAGCTATTACATTCTGCAGAGTTCGAATAATCAACTCAAAGCTGCACAGTTTGGACAACAAGGCGACGTTCCAATCGGCGTCGTCGTTCAATAAGCGGAAGGTTTGGAGGAAGCTATGAAAACTAAAATCACAAAAAATTTCGATTTGTTCTTTTTCATTACTACCGTAATTTTGATTTTGATTTTCGCCGCGTTTGCCAAAGCGCAAAGCAGTGAAATCTCCGCGCCGGAAAGCGCGGCGAGCGGCGGTGCTTTTACGCTGGAAAAATCAGTCATCGCGGGCGGCGCAGCAAAACTAGGCGCGCCGCTCGGCGAACACGGAACGCTCGGGCAAAGCATTGCCGGAATCAAATCAAGCGGCGGACAATTTTCCATATCCGGCGGTTTTTGGACGCCTGAAAATTTCGCGCCGACCGCCAGTGGCGTTGCAGCCCGCAGGCGCGTCAAAACAAACGCAGGCAAAGGAATCCGAAACGTAATAGTAACCGTCACGTTTCCGAAGGGCGAAACGCGCGCAACCGTTTCCGGTGCCTCCGGCTTTTGTCAGTTCGCAGGCATTCCGGCGGGCGCGACTTATATTTTCAGTGTTTTAGCCAAACGCTACGTTTTCAGCCAGCCGACACAAATCGGAAATATCATTGAGGATACTCAGGATATTGATTTTGTCGCAGATACGCCGTCTCTCACATCGTTAGCGCAATAGTTTGCCGCCACTGCGTAAGCATTTGATTCGGATTGATAAATTAACCAAAGTTGCCGGTTACAATTTTTCGCCGTAGAAGCGCGGAGAATCCGCCGAGCGTCGCTAAGAAAAACAAAAATCTCGGCGACGCTCGGCGGATTCTCTGAATTTCGGCGGTGAAATTCTCATAATTTTTGATAACTAGCAACTATTATTTCACAACATTTTCGCGTTTTAGCCAAATCGCGTTTTGTCCAAATTCGGGGCGGCGAATAATTTTCAATTCGGTTTACCGCGGCGAAAACTATTTGTTCGGACGCCGTTTTTAGTTCTTCGATTTCAGAAACGGTTCGGATACTGTTGTCCTATTCAATTTGCTAATCTTGATAACCGTGAAACTCTTGTCTTTGCAATCGGTTGCAGATTCAGAAAATTGACTGCCCGCACAATGTTGATCGCTGTTGCCGTTGCTACTTCCTGTAAATGGGTTTTCTCCAGTCCCCGGTATCTTGATCTCCGCAAAGTTCCGCGCCTGACTCCCTGTGAGATCGTGCCTTCGATTCCCGCTCGTTTTTTATATTCGTTTCGCCCCTCAGAACTGTCCAGCTTTTTTCGCGTCTGCTCGAGTGCTTGATACATCTCCCGATTAGGAATTTGCAGTGATCTGCCCGCCTTTTTGTTTCTGACGCATTTTGTGCGACTTACGCAATTTAGACAATCCTTATTCTTAAATCTGATCAAGACGACCGGGCGCGCATATGCCTTCGTTTGATATTCATGCCAGTAAGCACTTTGTTTGCCCATCGGACATCGCGCCAGTTTTTGATCCCAATCAATTTGAAACTGCGCGGCATCAATTCCGCCGGCGCGGGCTTGCCAACTTGGATTCAGCCGCATCGGACCGAACAGTTCAATGCCGTATTTTCTGGAGCTTTCGACCACCAGTTCAGCATCGATATAACCGGTATCAACCAAGTGCCTCGCAGGCAGTAAGTCATTCGCCTGCAGTGACTTTTGAATCTGATCGGTGCATGAGACATCCTGCGTTGTAGCAGCCGTGGTGTGAACATTAGTAATCAGACGCGGCAGATTCTCATCACAGCTTTCACTTAAATGAACCTTGTATCCGGTCCAGGACAAATCCCGTTTAGTGCTGAAACGCGCCTCAGTATCATAAGGCGATTCAATGGCGGTCGCCGCGCGTTCCAGTTCGGCAGCCGGTCGCCAGTGAACTTCGCCGTCTTCGCGGCGCGTATAATGCCGCTGCCAGACTCTCTCCAGAATGGCAACTTGCTTGAGCTTTAATAAAGCGGGTTGCTGCTCACCAAGCAGTTTGAGCAGATAAAAACCATCTCTCCCAACCTGACGGGCATAAGTTTCACGAGCCGGATCGGTGCGCGGCATTCGGGATTGTTCGGCACGCGCAGCATAGCGGGTGAACCATTCGGGCAGAGCCGCTTTGGCGAGCCATTCGGGAGCAGAAGTCGCGACTTCGTTCAAGGCGGCGCGCATCGTTTCGGTGACCAGCTCCAGCCGGTTCATCACCCGAACAGCAGCCAGGACATGCGTTGAATCGGTGCGCTGTTTGCCCCGCACCTTCAACAGATTCTTTTCCCGGAAGCGATCGAGCAGGCGGTCCAGCAGCAGTGTCTGTTTCTCGCTGGCTACCAGCCGCGCACGAAAACCGCTGAGCACCGAATGATCGAATCCGGAATCGGTCAGCTCCATGCCGAGCAGATACTTCCAATCGATGCGCGAGCGAACCGCTTCCGCCGCCTGACGGTCAGACAGGTTCTCCAGAAACTGCATAATAGTGATCAAAGCCAGTCGCCAGGGAGTTATCGCCGGATACCCGAGACGCGAGAAAAGCTCGGCAAAATCCCGATCATCGAATAAAGTACCCAATTCATCGCGCATCGAGAGATACAGATTGCCTTTCGGAAAAGCGGCACGGGCAACCAGCACAGTTTGATCAGGCACGGGTTCGATGATCGAAGGTGTTAAAGACATAATAATACTCCTCCAAAAGTGATTGAAATAGTGTTATTATACTGAAAATACAGCCTCTTATGAATAGGACAACAGTATCCGGTTCGCTTCCGCCGCACTTTGCTCGAACAGCCGTTTTTCGCAGAAAATATTTTTTCAAGCTCGAAAGAATTTTTTTGCAACCCGTCGCCGCAAGTCTTCATCGGAGAAAACCTAACTTCGACAATTCAAATTTTCTAATTTGGCTTTGATCAAATAAATTGTTGAAATTTTCAGCGTTCGTTTCGTAAAACTTTCGCCGACCGATTCGCTTGGCGAAAAAACGCGGATTATCAAATTTCCGTCAGACTGCGGTTTGTCTGCGCAATCAAATTACAATTTAATACTTTTAGGAGATATTGTTTAATGAAATTCTTTTCGTTTCAAAGTGTATCGAAATTCGTGTTTTTTCCGCTTTTGCTTTCGTTCGTCTTCGCCACGAATACTTTCGCCCAAAAGCAAAACAATCGCACTTTTGCCAATGGCATTGAAAACGGTCAAGCCGCGATCAACAAATTGGGCAGCCGCCTTCCGGCGGTCGCGCTGAGACACGGTAAATCCGCCGCCGAATTGCGCCGTTTGTTTCTGGAAGATTCGACGCTTCACGTGGACGACGACGGAAATTTGCTTTACATAGATGACGCGCCCGAACAAGCGCCAAACGTTGACGACAACTCGCCAATCACACTCGACGCACCTTTCCCTTACGAACAGACTTTCAGATTGCACAGCCGCCCCGGTTCAAACCGCGTTATTTACCTCGATTTCGACGGTCACGTTACGTCCAACACACAGTGGAACACGAGCTACACCGGCGGGCAGCCGATAAATTCCGCGCCATATAGTCTCGACGCCGACCCGACGACTTTCAACCAGCAGGAACAAGACGCGATTCAATACATCTGGCAGCGCGTCGCCGAAGATTACGCGCCGTTCGACGTTGACGTAACTACCGAAGACCCGGGCGACGCAGCGATTTTCCGCGATTCTTCGTCGGATTTGGCGTTCGGCACGCGCGCCGTTATCAGTCCGACGAATTTTACCGGACAAAGCATCGGCGGCATCGCTTACGTCGGCGTTTTCAACCGCACCGGCACGATTTACAAACCGGCTTTCGTGATGACTTCCGGTTTGGGAAACAACGAAAAAAACATCGCCGAAGCGACTTCGCACGAAGTCGGTCACAATCTCAATCTGAACCACGACGGCACCGCTTCGACCGGATATTATCAGGGACACGGCGACTGGGCGCCGATTATGGGCGTCGGTTATTACAAACCCGTGACGCAATGGAGCAAAGGCGAATATCCGGGCGCGAACCAATTGCAGGACGACTTAGCCGTGATGCAAACTTACGGCATTGCGCTGATTGCCGACGATCACGGAAACGTCAATTCCGCCGCGACCGTTTTGAGCGGCACGAGCATCAGCGCGACGGGCATAATCGCAAGCAGAAGCGATGTTGACGTTTTCCAATTTTCGACCGGCAGCGGCAACGTCACGATTAACTTGAGCGCCGCGCCGCGCGGCGCGAATCTCGACATCGAGGCGCGAATCTCCGACGCGAACGGAAACGTCGTGGCGACAGTCAATCCGGCGGGCTTGCCGGCGAGCTTTAATCAGTATTTATCAGCCGGTGTTTATTACTTGACGATTGACGGCGTGGGCGCGGGCGATTTGACGACCGGCTACAATGACTACGCGAGCATCGGACAATACAGCATCACCGGAACGCTTCCGGCGCCCGGCAGCGGGCAGCCGCCAATCGCCGCCGTTTCGGTTACAACCACTTCCGGCACGGCGCCTTTAACCGTTGGTTTCTCAAGCACTGATTCGAGCGACCCGGACGGCACAATCGTCGGCTACTCTTGGATTTTCGGCGACGGAACAGCGGGTTCGACCGAGCCGAATCCAGTTCACGTTTACAATTCAGCCGGAACTTTTACGGCAGTTTTGACCGTCACGGATAACAGCGGTTTGACCGACACCGAAAGCGTAACTATTACAGCCACACAGCAACAGGCTTCAGTAATTTACGTCGGCAGCATCGCAATGTCGCTCGTCCCCAGCGGACGCAACACCGCCGCCAGAGCCGTGATTACCGTCAAAGACGCCAACGGCGCGGCGATTCCGAACGTTACCGTCGCGGGAAATTGGAGCGGACTGACGAGCGGCGCTTTCACAGCCGTTACCGACGCCAGCGGTCGGGCGACAGTGACTAGCGCGAATACGAAAAGGAGCGGCACGTTTACGGTAACGGTGACGAATCTGACGGCTACGGGTTACGTTTATAACTCAAGTCAGAACGTAGTCACCAGTGCGTCTATTTCAAACTAGCCGTTACGGGCGATTCCATAAAAAAGGCTGTCAGAGAAATTTCTCTGACAGCCTTTTTCATTTTCCATTAGTCGCGAAATAATTCTGCGGATTCGCTCTTTCATCAGAACTTTCCCGAAGCAATGTCCGCCGTTAATTCGCCGCGCGAAAACGTCTTCTCCTCGCCCGTCTGCAAGTTTTTGACTTTTACTTTATTTTCGGCGATTTCTTCTTCGCGCAAAATGATTGCCGTTTTGACGCCGAGCGAATCGGCGTATTTAAACTGTTTGCCGAGTTTGTCAGCTTCCGGGTAAACGAGAACGCGCAGATTTTCTCGGCGCAATTCGCCTGCGAGTTTGAGCGACTCGCCGATTGCGTCTTCATTCCAGACGGTCACCAGAACGTCCGCCAAATCTAATTTTAATTTCCCTTCGTCAACCAGCTTTTGAAACATTCCGCGTTCTTCCATCACGACGAGAATGCGTTCTAAACCCAGAGAAAAACCGCACGCGGGAATCTGTTCCTTGCCGAACATCCCGATTAAACCGTCATAGCGCCCGCCGCCGCCGAGACTGCCCGCCAAATCGGGAACGTTTATTTCAAAAATCGCGCCTGTGTAATAAGACAAACCACGGGCAAGACTCAAATCAATTCTGATACTTTCATTTTA
>CADCUR010000257.1 GCA_902805935.1 uncultured Pyrinomonadaceae bacterium | reverse complement strand
TTTTCTGCCGCCCGCACCGGCGGAAATTAAAGCGATAAGCGCCGAGTAAGCGAACAGAAATCCGCGCGTCGGCAAGAGCGCGTAACGCCTATCTATAACTATCTTAAAAAACTAATGTAAAAACGCGAGCCGTAAAATCGGCTCGCGTTTTTATTTTCGTATAAATTTTCTCGAAATTTTCGACCTAGTAATTTCCTACTCCGCGACGGCGCCGCCGCAGCTCGAACCGCTTCCGGCGGTGCAGCCGAAACAATGAGCGCCGGTCACGATGCGCCGATTGTTTAATTTCGCAAGACTGAATTCGGCGACGGTTTGCGGCATACCTTCTTCGACGCCCAAGTCGAGCATCTGATTGAAATCGCAGTCATATAACTTTCCGGTCCAGTCAACACTGATTAAATTTCGGCACATCAGATTTTCGACAGTCGCCGGATTAAAAGCGTCGAGCAGTTTCTGCATATATCGTTCTTCGTTTCCCGAACGGCGCAGATAGCTTAAAAATCTTTTAATCGGCATATTCGTAATCGTAAACAGATTATTGAACGAGACATCGTAGCGCGTTTTCATTTCGCGCTTAAAGTCCGCTTCGAGCGCCGTTTGTGCGGCGGGCAAAAACGCTCCCGTCGGGTTATAAACCAAATTCAAAACTAATCCGTCTTCGACGCCGTAACCGACCGAATTTAAGCGGCGCAGCGCTTCGATTGATTTGTCGAACACGCCCTGCCCGCGTTGCGCGTCGGTTTGCTGTTGAAGAAAATACGGCAGAGACGAAACAACCTCAACGAGATTATCGCGGAAAAATCCGGGTAAATCTGCTTGATTTGGCTCGAACATCACAGTCAAATTGTGCCGCACGATAACGTGCGTCCCCGCCGCGCGCGACTCGGAAACCAGTCGCCTGAACGAATGGTTTAATTCGGGCGCGCCGCCGGTGATGTCAAGCGTCGGAATCCTAAATCGGCGAATCGCCGCGAGAATCTGTTCCGCCGTTTCCGGCGACATTACTTCCGTCCGCTTCGGGCTGGCGTCAACGTGACAATGTTTGCACGCCTGATTGCAGAGTTTACCGACGTTGATTTGCAAAACGTCAACCGTCGCGGCGCGCAATTCGAGATTGTGCCGCGCCAGTTTTTCGTCGAAACCGATGGCGGCGCGCGCCGGAGATTCTCGTTCGATGACCGGAAGACTTTTTTTCATCACATCGAAATTTTATCGTGCGCGTTGTGCGATTGAATGCCGTGAATCAGCGACGCGCCGCCGCGAATCGCCGATGCGAGATGCATCGCTTCGGTCATCTGCTCGATGTTCGACCCGTTCTCTAAGCTCGACTGCGTGTAAGCGTCAATGCAATACGGACACTGCACGACGACCGAAACTGCTAAGCCAATCAGAGCCTTTTCGCGT
>CADCUR010000256.1 GCA_902805935.1 uncultured Pyrinomonadaceae bacterium | reverse complement strand
CCGTTACGCCTCAATCGAATAACAGCGGCTGGGTTGTGGCTAATCCGGTAAGAGTTGTTTTCCGCCGCGTGCGAGCCAATTAAACGGAATGATAATCAAAAGAAACAATAAAGCGCAAGAATCGGGTTTTTCAATTGTCGAATTGTTAATCGCCGTCACGGTTATGCTGGTCGTGCTGGGTTTGGTGGGCAGTCTGCTTTCGAGATCGCTTTCGACGCGCCAGCGGGAGAGTAGCCGCACTGACGCGCTGACTTCGGCGCAAGCCGCGCTTAATGTAATGTCGCGCGAGATTGCCAACGCGGGTTACGGTTTAACCGACCACGGCATTGTTCTGGCAGATTCTAATAACCAACAACTGCACTTTGTTTCAAACGTTAACAACAATAATGAAGTTTTGACTAACCGATACGAAAACGTGACGTATTTTTTCGACCCGGTTACTTCCTCGATTCTGCGTCACGACGCGAACGGCGACGGCGCCGGTTCGCCGCAGACCTCGATTATTATTAACCGTATCAGTAATGTAAATTTTCTTTACTTTAATTATTCAGGCAGCAATTCAGCCGCGACCCAAAGCGGCACGCCGACGGCGCAGACGGGTCGCATACGAGTAACGCTGACGGTTTCGCTCGAAAACGTTCAGGGACAGCCGAGCGGTCAATCGGTGGTTTTGGTTTCCGACGTAACGCTGAGAAATTCTGATTATATGTTGCAGAATTATTAAACAACGTATTTTGAAAGGTGATTATGGAAAAACAGACAGCACAAACGGGGCGCGGGAGATGTCGTAAAAACGAGCGCGGGGCGGCATTGATAACGGTTTTGATGATTTCATTTCTGCTGATCGTGGCGGCGGCGGCGCTGCTTTTCGCGGCTTCGGCAAATACGTCGGACGTAACAGACGCCACCGCCGAAGAGCAGGCTTATTATGCTGCCGAAAGCGGAATCCAATCGGTCGTCAACGTTCTGCGCGGCAACACGGTGCTGCCTACCGCGCCTACTGATTTGAGAATAGATACGACCCAACCGGCGACCGACCCGGCAAATAAAATTGATTATCTGAAAGCGTTCAAACCTTGCACGTCCAATATTTCCTGCAATTGTACGACTACGCCTCCCACCTGCACTTCGAGCGACGATAATGACTCTCGTCTGTCGCGCTGGCTGACATACGGCACGACCGCCGGGACATATATGGATCGCGTGATTCTCGGTGCAAGCACTTCGGCGACACAGCCGGCTTATGATCCGCGAACCGGATTCGCCTATAAAGTTAAAATTGAAAATCCCGATAACGTCGGCGATATAGTTACCTATAACACCATCGGGAGTATCAACGGGGGAGGACCTTCCAAGTCGTGGGGCGGCTTGACAATTACATACGAAAAAAGGACTGATACCACGGTCAATG
>CADCUR010000255.1:16255-24385 GCA_902805935.1 uncultured Pyrinomonadaceae bacterium | reverse complement strand
ATTCTTATAACACTCTGCGTAATTGGCGCAACGAACGGGCGAGCCAGGATGGAGTTCCGCCGTATCTCATCGCGCATAACGATTCACTAATGCAGATGGCGACGATGATTATCAAAACACCCGAAGACCTTTTGCAAGTGAAAGGCTTCGGCGAAAAAAGAGTACAGAAATACGGTGATGAAATTCTGCGGATTCTGTCGTCAATCGGAAATTAAACGTCTGCTCGATAAAATAAAAATCGGCGAAAAGTTTTTAACGCTTTTCGCCGATTTTTATTTGAAGAATACCAAAACCGATTACGGCTGCATAAAGCCAAGGTTGGTGTTGCCCAGAAAATTATTATAGTTCGGGAAAACCGTCTGCATATCCGCTTCCGGCAAACCATACCAACGCGCCAGAGTCGAGGCGTATTGTTCGACCGAAGTGGTCGGAATCCAACGCCCGCGAGCGCCGGAGCCGCTGTCGGCGTCGTCGGGTCCGTTCATCGTCAAATTCGGATACGGCGTTCCGTTCGACGTATTTACGCCGTAGAAATTGCCGCCGTTCACCGCGCCGCCGATGACAAACATATGATTTGCCCAGGCATGGTCTGAACCGGCTATTGAGCCGACACCCGCCGGATTTAATGTGCGCGAGAAATCGGACATCGAAAAGAGCGTAACGTTGTTCGACGCTCCCTGCGCGACCATTTCGTCGTAGAAGGAACGCGCCGCCTGGCTGAATTGCGCGAGCAGATTGCCTTGTCCGATAATCTGATTGTTATGCGTGTCGAAGCTGCCGATTTGGACATAGAAAATCTGGCGGTTGACGACTAAATCGCCACGCTTTTTGATAATCCGGGCTACTTGTTTCAATTGATTTCCGATAGTCGAATTCGGAAACGCGACGGTAACTTCTTGCGGATTGCTGCCCAACGCTTGATTGGCAATCATCGCTTGGTCGGTGATGTGGCTCGCCGCTTTAATGTAATTCGCGCCCAAATCCTGTGTTCGCAGTTGATTGAAAGCCGCCAGCCGCGCCTGCGACGCCGCCGTTGTGTTGAAGCCCTGCGGACTCAACACCTGCGCTAAAGGAGTCGTCGCGCTGGCGATGGCTAACGGCAGAGTCGTGTTTCCGGCGGTGAACAACTGCGCTCCGTTAATCGAAGTAATCATCGGAACTAAACCGCCCGGATTGTCCGGCGCGGTGCGTAAATCCGACACTCTGCCGCCCCAGCCCGTATAAACCGGCGTGTCGGCGCGACCGCCCTGATACTGCGAAACCTGGTCGGAATGCGAGAACAGTTGAAACGGGCGGCGAATCGAGCCGCTCTGATACTGCGCTCTGGTCATCGGCGCGACCAGCGTTCCGACGTTTGTCGCAATCGCCATTTTGCCCTGCGCCCAAAGCTCGTGGATGCCATTGTTGATAATCGTCGTTCCGGCAAGCGGCAGAACTCCTAAATTCGGATTTAACCCGTAAGTTAAATTGTTCATTCGCGGAACGCTGATCGGCAGCAGCGTGTTTTGCGCGAGCGCCAAGCCCGCCGCGCTTCTCGCAGCGGAGTAAGATTGATAATTGCTCACGCTCGTATCCGAATGATTCGGAATAACGGTGTTGTTGCCGTCATTGCCGCCCGCCATAAAGACGCAGACCAGAGCGCGGTAATCGCTTGGCGGATTGAAATCCATTCCGTCGTCGGTTTTCTGCGCCAGAGCCGTCATTAATCCGAAATGCTCGACCTGCGTCGCTATCGCCGCCATACCCAAGGCGCAACCTGATTTTTTTATAAATTCTCTTCTATCTTGTTTCATAGTTTTTTACCTCTGCACTTGGTATTGCGACGATGTCGCCATTAAATAAATTGCCGCCCGCGCCCGACCGAGCGGGTCGGTCGAAGGAAGCGCCTGCACCGCCGTCATAATCGTCGCCTTGTTTTGCGCCGTCATCGTGCCGTGCATCATTTTCGTATTGAGCGCGTCGAGAAGCCGGTTGCTCGTCGTATCAGCCGCCGCCAAAGCCTGCATCTCAGCCAGATTGATTGACGTGCCGAGCGGCGCGTTTGTCGAGCCGCCGGCAATCTGATTGTAAACCATCGTGTTTACGAAATTAGTGCGGTTGATTGCCGTGCCGGTGGTCAGTATGTTGAATTCGGGTCCGTTCAAACCCGGTCCGGGAACGACGTAATCGGGCGAGTAAAAATTGAAAACCGTCGGAGAGTAAAACGTATTTTGTCCCATATTGGAGACTTGCGGGTTGATATAACCGTCGCTCTGCGATGTGCCGGGATTGGCGGAACGAACTCCGAAGTGTCGCAGCAGATTCGTCGCCAGTTGGACAGGCTCGCGCAGCTTGCCGTAGTTCGGGTCGGTTTTCTGGTTGCCGCGCGCTTCCGGGTCGAGTAAAATCTGACGAACGACTGCTTTCAAATCGCCGCGCACGCCCGAACCATTATTGTTGAAAACCGCAGCGACGCGCCCGACGTAAGCCGGCGTCGGGTCGCTCGTAACAAGATGCTGAATTAAAATTCGGCTGACAAACGGCGCGACGTTCGGATGATAAAAGATATTATCCAAAGCCATCTGAAGCTCGACGTTACCGTTCAAATTAGCCGGAATGTCTTTGCTGACCGCGCCCGGATAATCGAGCAAGGTTTTCGTCTGGACGTTGTGATTGTTTTGATTGAGAAGCATTGGGTCTTTATAGTTCGGCGCGCCAGCAGTTCGATTTGGACAACTTGCTCCCGTAGTTTCACATAACTGCCAGCCGGTAAAGACTTTTGTAAAATTATTAACGGTTGTTTGGTCGTAAGTCGGAATCGGCTGGTTGTCGCCGTCAAGCTGCAATGTGCCGTCCTGATTGAGCATAAACAAACCGATGTTGAAAAGCTGCAAAATCTCGCGGGCGAAATTTTCATTCGGATTATTTCTCGTGCTGCGCACCATATCGAGATAGTTACCCATTCCTGGATTAAGCGTGATGTCGTTCATCAGCGTGCGGTAATTACCGAAGGCGTTTTTGCTCAAAAGCTGATGATAAGCAACCATATAACTCGATTGCTGTGTGTCCACGCCGGAAATAACCCAAAATTGTCCTAATGCCCAAGCGACCCGATGCTTTAATTGCGCATTACCGTAAAAGGCTTCTTTGAAAAACCAGTTTTGGACGGGATACATTGTGTAGCGGTCGCGCGAACAGGTCGCGGGAACGTCCGGGGGATCGGGAGGAGTATTATTTCCGTTGCAATCAGCAGGAGCAGTTGACGGCATCAATGGAAAATCCGGGTAGGGATTGGTTGGATACTGAGCATTGAATTGTTCTTCGAGCCAGACGCGCAGACCGATGCGACGAATTCGTTCGTCCAGTGCCGGTGTCGGTCCGAAAGTCGCCTGTTCCAAAAATCTCTTGCGGTCGCCCGAATACAGATAGCCAACCGCGTTCGGCAATTCGGTATTTATCGAAGTTTTGACTGGCGTAGTCGGAAAAGGCGAGGGCGCTGCGCCCGCGTCATCTTTAATCGTGCCGCCGGTCGCGCCGAAGCCCAAACGCAGACGGTTGCTCGACAAACCGCGCCACGCGACGCTGACTAAAACATCGCCCTCCGCGGCAGCCTGGGTATGAAATCCGAGCGTGTCGCGCAATTCGATGGTCAGCGCGTAAACCCCTTCCTGTCCGCGAAGCGGCTGAATGTCGAGAACGGGAAAACGATATTGTCTGCCGAGCGCGTCTTCGACGTTCACGCGAAAAGCGTTCGCGCCTTCGTCCGCCATCAAATCAAGGTTCGTGACATACAGCACGACTCTTGAATTCGGCTCAAAAGCGCGGCTTTTTGTTCTCAATAAATTCCCGCGTCCGAGTGTATCGGGAGTGTTTGCCAAAGTCCGCAGCGAATCCGATTCGCTGATCAAAATTGGCGTCGGCGAATCGGGATTCGGATCTTGCTGCGCCGAAACCGAAAACGCCGCCAGAAAAATTACAAAACACGCGCTTAAAATCTGTCGCCATAAAAGGGACTTTACGCTCATCATAACGCTTTCCTCCGCAAAGATTATTTTGCTAAAATTCAATTTAAATTTTTGAGAAACAACCGTAACGACTAAGGTAGGATATTGCCGTTAATTTATTAAAACTGCCGCTTAAAAATTATCCGACAAACAAGTAGGGTTTTTGTTTGTTTGAAAATTATTAATCAAAAATCGCCTTTCAGTCAAGTTAGACGGCGGCTTATTAGGTTTAGCCGAAAAAAAATACAAAAATTTCTATGCCGAAAAATCTTTTTCTCGACACGCCGGAAAATTTCAGTTTTCGCCGCACGATTTACAGCCACGGTTGGTGCGAACTTTTGCCGTTTGAAATTGACCGAACAAATTGGCGATTGAATTATGTTTTCACAGATGTGAATTTAACTGAGCCGGTTGCCGGAGAAATCAGCGAGGCGGACGGAAAAATTAAAATCGAAATCGCAGGCGGGAAAACGAACCAAAAAGCGGAAGAAAAAATTCTGCGCGACGCGCGGCACATTTTGCGGCTCGACGACGATTTGCGCGAATTTTATAAATTTACGCGAACCGAAAAGCGGCTCACTTGGATTCATCAAACAAACGCGGGCAGACTGCTGCGTTCGCCGACGGTTTTCGAGGATTTGGTGAAAACTATCTGCACGACGAATTGTTCGTGGGCATTGACGAAAAAAATGACTGCAAACCTGGTCGAAAAATTAGGCGAAGCGGCGCAAGATGGAAAACGCACGTTTCCGACTGCCGAACGAATGGCAAGCGTTTCCGCGGAATTTTACCGCGACGAGATTCGCGCCGGGTATCGCTCCGCTTATTTCGCCGAACTTGCCGAGAAAGTGGCAAGCGGACAAATCAATCCCGAAAGCTGGCTGGCGTCGGATTTGCCGACGAAAGAACTGAAAAAAGAAATGAAGCGTATCAAAGGCGTTGGCGATTACGCGGCGGAAAATCTCTTAAAACTCGTCGGGCGTTACGACGGACTCGCGCTCGATTCGTGGCTGCGCTCGCAATTTTATAAAAAACACAACGGCGAACAATTTTGCGCCGACACGCAAATTGAAGAACACTACGCAAAATTCGGCGATTGGCGCGGGCTGGCGATCTGGTGCGATATGACGGAAAAATGGTTTGCGTAAGCGTTTGGCAAAAGCGAAAAATACGTTCAACCTTTTGAAAACTCGGCGCGTCTAAAACCGCGAACGGGCGCGTCAACGCTCGTTGATTTTTTTACAATTCGGCGAAGGCGATACGCTCCTCAAAATCCAATCGCTTCGCCGTTAAAATTAGGAGAGAAAAAATGAAAAAGAATATATTGAAATTATTCGTCGGCTTTGCGGCGTTTTTAATGATCGCGGCGCTGGCTGACACGAGTTACGGGCAGCGCCGAACGCGCCGCGCCGGTTACACAAAACAGCAAGTCGAACAATTGCTCGAAAGAATCGAGGAAAGAGCCGACGCTTTTTCCAATCAAATAAACAAATCGCTTGATAGAAGCCGTCTCGACGGCAGCCGCCGCGAAGACAACATCACCGAGCGAGTCAGCGAATTGGAAAACGCGACGGACGAGCTGCGGCGCGAATACGATCACAACGACACGCGCCGGGAAAACAAAGCCGAAGCCAGAAAAATCATCAACGCGGCGACGAGAGTCAATCGCATAGTGACCAGACGAAGTTTCGGCAGACAAGCCGAAACTTCGTGGGTCAGACTTCGCACCGAGCTGAACACTTTGGCGGCGGTTTTCGGGTTGCCGTCGGTCGGTTCGTAAAATAAAAGACAAGTAAATTTACTTTCTAACTTTCTTTGATTTTATAAAAGGCAGCCATTTTTCGGGCTGCCTTTTACGCTTCAAATTGTGCTGTTTTTACCGTGCATATAACTTGAATTAAAAAGACTTGCGGCATTATCAAAATCGTATCTTTCCGAAGATATTAAGTCATACAGTCGGAGCATTCATAAATATGCAAAACGGCAACAAACCGCTTCAGTTAGCTCTTCTGGCTGACGTTTAAGTTGCAACAAAAATTTGGAATTTGTAGTAATATAACTAAAATCTTTACGCCGGAGAACGCCGAAGAAATGATTGAAACAGGAACAGTTCTACAAAATCGTTACCGCATCGAAAAACAAATCGGGCAGGGCGGAATGGGCAAAGTTTACGTTGCCACCGACGAGCGATTTAAAAGCACCGTCGCCATCAAAGAAACTGTTTTTGAAGACGGCAATCTCCGCAAAGCGTTCGAGCGCGAAGCACGCCTTCTGAACAGCCTCAAGCATTCGGCACTGCCGCGCGTCAGCGACCATTTCAATGAAAAAGACGGGCAGTTTCTCGTGATGGAATTTATCGCGGGCGACGATCTCGCCGAGATGATGGAGAAAAGCGGCGCAGCGTTTCCGCTCGAAACCGTTTTGCAATGGGCGCATCAGCTATGCGATGCGCTCGAATACCTGCACGCGCAGGATATAATTCACCGCGACATCAAGCCACAGAATCTAAAACTCGCACCGAACGGACAAATCGTGCTTCTCGATTTCGGACTGGCGAAGGGGAATGCGACGGACGCGCCGCATCAAACCGCCGCCAAAAGCATTTTCGGTTTTTCGCGCAGCTACGCGTCCTTAGAACAAATTCAAGGCGCGGGAACCGAACCGCGCAGCGATTTATATTCTTTGGGCGCGACGCTTTACCATCTTTTAACCGGAATTCCACCAGCCGACGCGCTGACGCGCGCGATGAACGTATTAAACAAACAGTCCGACCCATTGATTCCGGCGTATTTGGTCAACAACCAAATTCCGCGCGGCGTCGCCGAAGTTCTGCAAAAAACGATGGCGCTCGATGCCGGCGAACGTCCCGTGTCGGCAAACGCGATGCGCTCGATGCTCGATGCAAGCGATAAATTTATTGATGCGAACGCGGCGGAATCAATCGTCGAAAAATCTTTGTCCACCGATTTTTTGACGCAGGAAACTAAAATAATGGGAGCGAAAACTAACGTTTTCGCTGACGCGCAACCGGAAATCGAAACAAAAGTCGCCTCCGCCGCCAACGTATCCGAAGAAAATCAATATAAAACGAGAATTGTCGGCGGCGACATCGAATCGAACAAAACGCTCGTTCAAGCGTCAGCCGAAACGAAAAGTCCGCAACGCGCAAAAGCCGTCGGCGCAACAGTTTTAGGCGGCGCGCTGCTCGCCGGAAGCGTGCTTGCCGCCGGATATTTTTTAACTTCCGGTTCCTCTCAATCCGCTACCGACGGCGGAAATACAAACGCCGCGAGCGCGAATAATGTTTTTGTCATCAAAGCCGAAAATGCGAACATTTTCGGCGGCGACGCTTCAAACGCGAACGCGGTTTTATCAAACAAACAACCAGCCGACAATTCTCGAAACGAACCTCCGGTCAAGCAAAGCGAAACCGTCAGAAACAAAGCCAAAGAAACGAAAAAAACATCGGAGAATTCAAAGCAAGCGGCTAAATCCGGCAAAACGAATGTCGGTGAAGATGAAATGGTAATCAGCGAGGAGACCATAGAAACGAAAGATATGATAATTGACGAAAACGGAATCAGAATGAAAAAACCTCAACCGCCGCTGCCGCCTGTTTTGCCGCCTGAGCAGTTAAAATATCTGACTCCCGAACAGATACGCAAATTCGAACAGTATCATCGCCGGTTAAATCGCCTCAAGAATATGAAAAAGCGCGTCATCGTCGTCAATCCGCCGACTCCAAAACCGACGCCGTAGCGGTTTGTTTTCAGGTTAAATCGTTAAAATTCGAGATAACTTCTCAAAAGGGAAGAACAAAATTCTTCGTTCAGCCTCGCCTTTGCCCTTTCCGTCGTTTTTTCTTAACATCTAACTATATGGACGAAATTGAAGATTTCTCTGACAAGCTCAACGAAGCTGAATTCGGCGACCCGCAAATGAACATTCCGCCCGAACTGCCGGTTTTGCCGCTGCGCGACATCGTGATTTACCCGTTTATGATTGTGCCGCTGTTCGTTTCGCGCGACCGTTCGATCAAAGCGGTGGACGAAGCGCTCAGCCATAACCGGATGATTCTGCTTGTTTCGCAAAAAGATTTGGATAAGGAGGAACCGACGCAGGAAGATTTATACCAAGTCGGCACGGT
>CADCUR010000255.1:0-16245 GCA_902805935.1 uncultured Pyrinomonadaceae bacterium | reverse complement strand
CATTATGCGAATGTTAAAGCTGCCCGACGGCAGAATTCGCATTTTGATACAAGGACTTTCCCGCGCCCGCGTCGAATCGGTGGCGACGGGCAGCGAATACATCAAGGCGAGTATTGTGCCGATTCCCGAACCGCTCGCGCCGACGAATTCTCTCGAAGTCGAAGCCTTAGTTCGCAATGTTCGCTCTTTGATGGAGCGCGCCGCTAATCTGGGCAAAAACATTTCGCCCGAAGTTTTAGCGATAATCGCTAACTTGGACGACGCGGGCAGATTAGCCGATCTTTCCGCTTCCAATCTTGAGTTAAAAGTCGAGGACGCGCAAAGCGTTCTCGATAATTTCGACCCGATTCTCAGGTTGCGCCGTGTCAATGATTTGCTCAGTAAAGAGATTGACGTTCTGACGGTTCAGCAAGAAATCAACACGCAGGCGCGCGCCGACATTGACCGCTCGCAGCGCGAATATTTTCTGCGTCAGCAATTAAAAGCGATTCAATCGGAACTCGGCGAAGGCAACGAGCTTTTTGAAGAAATCGAGCAATACCGCGACAAGATTTTAAAAGCGAAAATGCCGCAGACGGCGGAAGAAGAAGCGCTTCGTCAATTGAAAAAATTGGAGCGAATGCATCCTGATACGGCTGAAACCGCCACTTTAAGAAATTGGCTGGACATTATGACCGAGCTTCCGTGGTCGAAATCTTCTAAAGACAATCTGAATTTGAAAAAAGCCGAAAAGATTCTGGACGAAGACCATTACGGGCTGGAGCGCGTCAAAGAAAGAATCGTCGAAGCGCTGGCGGTTCGCAAGTTAAAGGAAAAACCGAAAGGCTCGATTTTGTGTCTCGTCGGACCGCCGGGCGTCGGGAAAACGTCGCTGGGACGCTCTATCGCGCGCGCGCTGAATCGAAAATTCGTGCGCTTGAGTCTCGGCGGTTTGCACGACGAAGCTGAAATTCGCGGACATCGGCGCACATACGTCGGCGCGATGCCGGGCAGAATTATTCAAGCGATTCAGCAAGCCGAAACGATCAATCCGCTGATTATGCTCGACGAAATTGATAAAGTCGGCGCCGATTTTCGCGGCGATCCGAGTTCCGCGCTTTTGGAAGTTCTCGACCCGGAACAGAATTCGACGTTTCGAGACAATTACCTGAACGTGACGTTCGATTTGTCGAACGTGATGTTTATGACGACGGCGAATGTTTTGGACACGATTCAGCCCGCCCTGCGCGACCGCATGGAAATTATTTCGTTGTCAGGCTACACCGAAGAAGAAAAATTGGAAATCGCGCGCCGTCATCTTTTGCCGAAGCAAATCGAAGAAAACGGATTGGACAAAAACGACGCCAAATTCGACCGAAAGGCTCTACAAAAAATCATCGGCGAATACACGCAGGAAGCCGGACTGCGCCAATTGGAGCGAGAAATCGGCAAAGTCTGCCGCAAAATCGCCCGCAAAAAAGCCGAACTCGAAGAAGACTTTGAGGAAATTAAAGTCAACGCCAATACGGTCAAAGATTACCTTCGCGCACCGAAAATTTTCCCCGAAGTTGCTCTGAAAAAAGACGAAATCGGCACGGTGACGGGTTTGGCGTGGACAGCCGTCGGCGGCGATATTCTGTTTATCGAGGCGTTGAAAACTAAAGGTAAAGGCAAACTGCAGTTGACCGGACAACTCGGCGAAGTGATGCAGGAATCGGCGCAGGCGGCGTTTTCTTACGCCAAAGCGAGAGCCGCCGAACTCGGCATCGAAGACGACGCTTTTGAAAAATATGACATCCACATACATCTGCCCGAAGGCGCAATTCCGAAAGACGGTCCGAGCGCAGGGATAACGCTGGCGACGGCAATCGTATCGGTTTTGTCACAGCGCGCTGTCAAAAAGGATGTCGCAATGACCGGCGAAATTACTTTAAGAGGCAACGTCCTGCCAGTCGGCGGAGTCAAAGAAAAACTTCTGGCAGCCAGACGCGCGCATATTAAAACGGTGATTTTGCCGGAACCGAACCGCCGCGACTTGGAAGATTTGCCTCAGGAAATTGTCGAGGATTTAACCTTTATATTCGTCGAAAACGTGCGCCAAGTATTTCAGGCGGCATTAAAGGAGAAGACGCCGGTCGAACGAGCGAAGGCGCGGACGGCAAAATAGAAAACGCGCAAATTTTTGACACTGCTGGTTAAATCGTGTTAATTTATAAGAGTTTTCTTTCCTAAAGTAAACAATCCGGCGACAATAAAGAAACTTTTTCTAACCCTGTGGCGTTAGAATTTTCACAACATTTTATAATTTATGTCGTTTAACGATTCGCCCTAACCCTGAAAAATCATTTAATAAAGGAGTATAGACGAACTTGATGAAAACACGCCTTTTCAAAGTTTTTAATTTAACCGCAATTTTAATTTTTATATCCGCAGCGGTCGCGTCGGGACAAATCACCGGCACGACTTCAAGCGACGCGACCCGTCCGCAGGAAGTTGTTCAAGCCGAAGCCCGTTTCAATCAAATTACAAATGAAGCCGGAAAATTCTTTAAACAGGGTTTGTTCAATATGCACGACAACCGTCGTTCGCAAGCCGGCGAAGATTTCAACAAATCGGTCGAAGTTTTTCTGATATCCGGCGTCAATGTCACTCGCAATCAAAGACTTCAAGGTTGCTATACGCAGTTGATTGATACGGTTTATCACATCGAATTTCCAGCCGACAAACAACTCGCCCAAAAAATCCGAACGCTTTCGGCAATGTGCGGTTGGAATTGGAACGACAACGACTATAAATTGTCAGATACGGTGGCGAAAAACGTTTTAGCCGCGCCGGTCGAAACAAATAATAACAATACACCTTTAATCGCTTCGGCTGCCGGTCAATTTAATCAGACGCAAGGATTCAACGAACAAAAATTTGAAGCCTCGCCGCTCGACGAATTGGCGAAACTCGAACTGACGCCGGACGAACAGCAAATCGAAAACAATCCGGTCGCGCAGCAGCAATATCAATATATTCAATACGCCGTCTCGAACAAATCACTCGGATTCAACTTTCAGGTTCATCCGATGATTCAGCAGTTCGTCAATTATTACCGCGGACGCGGAAAAGCGACGATGGAAACCGGATTGTACCGTTCGGGAATGTTTATGCGGATGGCGCGCCGGATTTTCCGCGAAGAAGGCGTGCCGGAAAACGTCGCTTGGCTCGGACAAGTCGAAAGCGCTTGGAAACCGTCGGCAATGTCTTGGGCTTCGGCTTCGGGTTTGTGGCAGTTTATTCCGGGAACGGGTTCGCGTTACGGTCTGCGCCGCACGCCGCACGTTGACGAGCGCAACAGTTTTGAAAAAGCGACGCGCGCCTCGGCGCAATATTTGAAATTCTTGGCGAATCGCTACGGCGGCAATTGGGAGTTGGCGATGGGCGCGTATAATTGCGGCGAAGGCAATGTTGATCGAGCTATCCGCCGCGCTGGTGTCGCTAATTTCTGGGCAGCTTATCCGTATCTGCCGAGGGAAACGCGCAATTACGTGCCGAATATTTTGGCGACGATTTTGATTGCCAACAACCCGAATCAATACGGTTTCGGTCACGTTCGACCCGCGCCGCAATTGCTCTACGAACAAATCCGCGTTCCTGCTTCGACCAATTTAGGGATTCTGGCGCAGGCATCGGATACGACGGTCGAATATCTACGGTATTTGAACCCGGAACTTCGCACGAATATGTCGCCGCCCGAACCGTATATCATTCGCATTCCGCAGGGCAAGTCGAACGAAGTAGTTGCGCTTTTCAGAAAATTACCGAAGGGAAGCGTGAATCTGGCGAGCATTACGACGACGACGGCTGGCGAAAATTGGCAAAACGTTGCCAATCGCACGGGGGTAACCGTTCAGGAATTGCAGGCGGCGAACGGCAATACGAACGCGCCGAAAGGAAAAGTCGTCATTCCGAAAGGCAACAGCGTTCAGAAGACGAATTACTCGCGCCCGACTACTCCGTCTCCTATTGTGCGGACGAACAAAGTCCGCGTGGTGAAAGCCAAATCCGGCGATACGGTCGCAAAACTCGCGGCGCGTGAAGGCGTCTCGGCGGTTGAGATTGCCAAATATAACGGATTGCTCCCTGGTTCGGTTCTACCGGCGGGACGCGAGATTAGAATTCCGTAAAAATAATCTGGTTTTGATTACAAAAATAAAAAGGCGAGCAGTTTTGCAAAACTGCTCGCCTTTTTATTTTGTTAAAGCTGGAGATTAGTTTTTCGTTAATTCAACGCCCGTCGCTTCAAACGAGATTTCCGTCACCGTGCCGTCCGCGTTTATTTTTTCGAACTTAGCGCCGTCCTCGTTCATCAGGTGGTCAACTTCGGCTTTGCTCAAAGTTTTGACCGACATCACGCCTTCAACTTTGGCTTTCAAACCAGCCGCGTCGAGCGGAACAAAAAAAGCGTGATCTTTCATCTTAATGCGAACGGCGGAGGCACCCTTCGACGGAGCGAGTTCCATCCAGCAGCCCTCCATCTTGCACGAGCGGACAATCACGCCTTCGACCAGAATCGGCTGTTTGGCGTATTTGCCCGGATTTTTCATTGCCTTGACGAGCGAAACTTTTTTGCCCGCGCCGATTGCCGCGCCGCGTTTCATTTTGCCGTCCGCGTCAAAATTTGAAACTTTGTCGTCCGCCGACGGTTTTTTCTCTTTCTTCTCATTGTCTAATTGCTCTTGCGTCACCGGCGGTTTCGGCTCGTCAATCTTCGGTTGCGTCTGCGCCGCAGCGACGCTCGCCGAAGCCAAACTCAAAATCATTAATCCTAAAAATTTTCTCATAATAAAATATCTCCGTTTTTAATTCGTAATTTCACACAGCATAGCAAAAATCACTGCCGCAAGCCTGCAGCGAAAATGAAAAGCGCGGCTACTTGCCCACACTTTCATAGATGACTCGTCCGTCAACGATGGTTGTTATAACTTTCGCGTTTCGGATGTCATTCGGGTTTATCGTGAAAATATCATCCGATAAAATTACCAAATCCGCTAACTTTCCGGCGGCAATCGTTCCTTTCTCGTTTTCCTGAAATTCCGCGTAAGCCGAGCCGTGAGTGAAAGCGCGGACGGCTTCTTCGACCGAGATTTTCTGTTCGGGAATCCAGCCGTTCGGGTTTTTGTCGTCCAATGTTCGGCGCGTGACCGCCGCGTAAAGTCCCAACAGCGGATTGAGCGGCGCGACCGGCGAGTCCGACCCGAAAGCCAGAACCGCATTTGTATCGAGCAGAGTTCGGAAAGCGTAAGTTCCTTTCAAGCGATTCGCGTCGAGGCGTTTGAAAGCCCAGCGTCCGTCATCAATCGCGTGAAACGGCTGCATCGAAGCGACGACTTTTCCCGCGCCGAAACGCTTGATGTCGTCGAGGCGCAAATGTTGCGCGTGTTCGATGCGGAAACGCCGGTCGCGTGCGCCATTCTCTTTCGAGACGCGCTCAAAGGTTTTCAAAACTTCGTCGTTCGCGCGGTCGCCGATGGCGTGAATCATCACCTGCAAGCCTGCCGCGTCCGCATTTTTAACGCGCTCATACATCGGCGGAATATCCACCGCCAAACCGGAAGTTTTCGGATCGTCCAAATACGGCTCGAAAAACCAAGCGGTCGTCGAACCGAGCGAGCCGTCCGAGTAACCCTTCAAACCGCCGACGCGCAGCATCGGAGAACCGAACGCGGCGCGAACGCCCGCTTTACTCCAACGCTGCCAATCGCCAAGCGGCGAGACAGCGTAAATTCGCGTTTTCAATTTGCTCTGATTCATCAGCGTTTGGTAAACGCCGACATCGGTTCCGGCGGAAACGTCCGTGACGCTCGTAATGCCCAAAGAGGCGGCGTAATCGGTGGCGGCTTGCGCGGCTTCGAGTTTCTGTTCAAAAGAAAATTCGGGAATCACGCGGTTGACGTAAGCCATCGCTTCGTCTTTCAGAACGCCGGTCGGATTGCCCGCCGCGTCCCGCACAATCAAACCGCCTTCGACTTCTTTCGTCTCTTTCGTCACGCCCGCTTTTTGCAAAGCCAGACTATTCGCGAGCGCCATATGTCCGTCGAGTCGGTCAACAAAAACCGGATGATCGGGCGTTGCCGCGTCAATCAATTCTTTGGTTGGCAGAACGCTGGGCTTCCAATTTTCGTGATCCCATTTGCCGCCCAAAATCCAGCGTCCTTTCGGCAGTTTCCGGGCAAAATCGCGGATGCGGCGGACGAATTCTTCGGGCGTTTGCGCGTCGCGCAAATCAACCGACGAGAGTTGAAAACCGCCTTCGAGAAAATGCACGTGCGCGTCGTTAAAACCGGGCAGGACGAGTTTTCCTAGTGCGTCAATCGTTCTGGTTTGCGCGCTCGCCAAAGCACGAATTTCCGCATTTGTCCCGACGGCGACGATGCGATTGCCCATCACGGCTATTGCTTCCGCGTTCGGTTTCGTCTGGTTCATCGTTCGGACATTCGCGTTGACGATTATTGCATCAGCCGTCAAATTTTGGGCGTTTGTCGCCGTTGCGAAAATCGAACAGACGATAAGCAGCAGAATAAAAATTTCGGTAATTTTTTTCATAGAAAACTTATGATTAAAAGGTGTATTCTAAAAGCGTCTGGCAAATTATAACAGTGAAAGAAAGACACATTCAAATTTTAGGCATCGTTCTGGGGGCATTTTATGCGATTTTTATCGCGTGGCTGTATTTAGTCGAGCCGAAGTCAATCGAAGAAGTTCCGGCAAAAGCGCAAGAGAGTATCGAAAACGTGACGACGAAAACGCAAATCGCCATCGGAACTTACGAAATTGACCGTGCGAAATTCAATGAAGGTTTAGCGGCTTTTCGGCAGGACAATTTCATCGTCGCCCGCGATAATTTCGAGAAATCCGACCCGGAACGGCGCGATGCGCAGACGCAATTCTACATCGCTTACAGCTTTTACCGGCAAGGTTTCGGCAGAGTTTCAAATGACGACGCGCTATTTAAACAAGGTTTGGAGCAGATGAATCGCGTTATTGCTTTGGATAAAAATTTCAAATCCGGCGACGCCGACCTGCAGCTCAAAACGCCAATCGAATTGAAAAACGAATTTGAAGAAGGATTGAAAGTAACGGCGACCGATTTTAATCCGTTTAAGGTTTTACGAGAAAGGAAATAGATGGAGATGACAGACGCGGAGACACGCAGACGCGCAGACGCGCAGACGAATCAATTGCCGGTAATTGACGGCGAGCTGGTGGAAGATTCGGATTCGGCGGACGCGGCTTTAATACACAGCGAAAACAAAAAACCAAAGACCAAAAACCAAAAATACGAAGCAGAGCGGAGAGCGGACAACGGACAAACTCGATACATTTTTCTGCCGCTGATTTTTCTGACGGTTGCCTTGCTCGGCGGTTTGCGGCTGAGCGCGGAAGACGACGCCTTTCTTTTTCTCAAACCCGCTCTCGTCTGTCTGATTTACGCGACGTTTTTGCTGATTTTGTTTTTTCGCGCCGGTTTGCTGAGGCTCGACGGCTGGTTTTCCGAGAGTTTTCCGACGCTTAAAAACGTCGCCAACGCAACAGTTCTGCTCGCGCTGTTTTTCGCCTCAGCGCAAATTTTTAATTCATTGCTGCCGGAGCGAGGTCTGCCGTTCTGGATTTTCGCGTTCTGTTTTTTCTGGACGCTCTGGAATAATCTGTTTGTCGAGTTTCAAGGAAAACGCCTTTTGCAGAGTCTGGGCAGCGTCTTTGCGCTCGCATTCGTCGCAAAATATCTGATTTTGTCTCGCCTGACAGCGCCTGCAAGTGCGAGTTGGTGGCGCGGACTTCTGGAAAATCCAACTCAGGAAGCGCTCACCTGGTTTCTGGATTTGCCGCGCTTTTCTGCCGGAACCGGCTACATACAATTTTTCGCGGTGATTTTATATTTACTCGGACTGTATCTTACGCCAGCGACGACCAAAAAATAAAAGCATCTCGCGTTTGGGAGATTTTTAGAATTTATCCAACAAATTTTCGGCGAGCGTTTCTTCACCGAGAATTTCGTAAAGATTCGCCGCTTCGTGCTTGGCGATTTGTTTTTGAGCGGGAATTTGCAGAACTTTAACGCGCGTCAGACGATTGCCTTTTCTTATTTCGATTTCGTCGTTCGGCTTAATTTCGCGCGAAGATTTCGCCGCTCCGTCGTTGACTTTGACAAGGTTGGCATCGCAAAACTTTTGCGCTAAACTGCGGCGCGCAATCAAACGGCTGGCTTTGAGAAATAGATCGAGACGCATATTCAAAGTGAAAAAGGTTAAAAGTGAAAAGGTGAAAAAGAATAAAAATGAAAAAGCGGAAAAGTAAAAAAGGGAAAAAGTTAAATTGAATATCATCAAAATAACTTTTTCACCTTTTCATTTTTCCACTTTTCACCTTTATTTGTCGCTTTTCTTGACTTCCGCCTTGCGTTCGTCGGCGAACAGAACCGGCGAGACGAGCGAGCGGTAACTTTCGCTGATTTTGATATAGGCGTCGCCGCGTAAAGTTGACATATATTTTTTGCGTTCGTCGGCAAGTTTTTCGTAGGTCATAGATTCGCGCACCTTCTTTTCGTCGAAAAACGATTCGGAACTGGCGCTGCTGCGTTCGTCAACGCGCAAAATCTCGATGCCTTCCGGCAGTTCAATCGGCTCGCTGATGCCGCCGACTTTGACGTTTTTCAACGGTTCGGCGAATGTCTTATCCAAATCTTTGATATTCAAAACTCCGGCTTTTCCGTTGTTTTCCTTAACGTTCGGACGGTCTGAGTTTTCGACGGCGAGTTTGCCGAAATCCGCGCCGCCGCGCAACTGATTTACCAGCTGTTTGGCTTTTTCGCGCACTTCCGGTTCGCTGCGTCCGGCAAAGCTCAAGAAAATCTCAGAGATGCCGATTGTTTCGGGCTTGGTAAATTTGGCTTTATTCGCTTCGTAATAGGCTTTTACTTCTTTCGGCGTAAATCCGTGATAAAGTTTTGCGTCAACGTCACGCTGCAAAACCATATCTCTGATTATTTGTTTGCGCCACATCTCGCGGATATTCTGCGGGTCAACGCCGCTCTCGCCCATCGCTTTGTAGAGCGCGTCAAGAGTCTTTATATTCTGCTGTTTCATAATGTCCAGAAAACGCCCGTTGATTTGCGCTTCGGCATCAGATTCGACGCCCATTTCCTTGCCTTTCTGCAGCAGTAATTCTTCGTTGATAATCTGTGCGATTAGCTCGCCCTGTTTACTCTCGACTTCGGTTTTGGCTTGTTCCGGCGATTTTTTGCCTTCTTTGACGAGCGAATCAATCGTCTCGTTCATTTCGCGCTTGATCTGCGAAAGCGTGATTACGCTTTCATTGACCTGCGCGACCACCTCGTCAACAACTTTCGCTTCGGTTTCCTGCGCCAGCAGCGCCGCATTGGAAAACGCTAAAATTGCAATTATAAAAATTGCGGAGTTGATATATCTCACTTACTTACTCCTTAATAAATAAAAAATTAACTTCGGAAATCTTAAACTTCAACAGACGGTTTGTGCAACTTGGGAATTTGATGCGCGAAAAAAGATTCGCGTTTGTCCGATTTTAAGTGCGGAAAGAAAACCGGTTTGCTATTTTAAATTACTAACGGGTCGTCTGGTAAAATCCGTTTATGAAAATCAATGAACAAACGCTGTCCGAATTGCCGTCTGGTAAACCACCTGCACTCGACGGAATGCCTTCGCTGCCGATTCGATTTAACCGAAATTTCAAGCATCCCGACCGGCGGCGCGAATAAACCGCCGGTCAAACTCAAAATTCTTCGCCGCGCCGTTGTCTGCGTCGCAGTGTGCGTCGCCGTCTTAGCCGGATTTTACCTTTCGATGATTTTCACATCCGCCGCGCTCAAACACGAAGAAAAAATACAGATTCGAAACGCCGTCAAACTTTTAGACGAAAAGGGTTTTGCCGGCGAAGTTTTTCTGCTCAATTTTCTGACGAGTTTTCGCGGCAACGACAATTGGCTGAACGCCTCGACCAAATTTGAAAACGCCTACGCCGCCACAAATTTCCCGTTCGAGATAATAACCGTTTACCCGGATTTTTTCGCATACACGGCGGATGATACGGAGCGCGCCGCTATTCTGCTGCACGAAGCCCAGCATCTAAAGGGCGCCGACGAAAAGGAAGCCTACGAATACGTTTGGCGCAACCGGAGCAAACTCGGCTGGACGCGGGAGACGCACGGCGGTTCAATCATTTGGCAAAATGTCCGAAGGCAAACGAAAGAATTCGCCCCGAACCTTTTCGTCTGCGACTGGAACGAAGCGGGCGACTGCACGGAAATAAAGTGAAAAAGTGAAAAAGTTAAAAGGTGAAAAAGTTAGAGGGTGAAAAGGTTTTTTCGCTTTTTCGGCGTCTTTATTTATTTTGGTAACTTTTCGATGTTTTTACTTTTGCGCATTTAATAGCCATTGGCGAAAATCGTTTGCTCGCCTGAAAATCATTTCGCTTTCCGCCACGAAACACGGCAAATCAACATTTAAATCTTTTAATTTAACCGCGTCCTTCGCCGTCGTCAGCAGTGCTTCGGCGTTTGCTTGTCTGGCTTTCGCCACGAGTTGCGCAATGTCTTTCGGCGCGTAAAAATGATGGTCGGGAAATGTCTCCGCGTGGACTAAATTGTAATTTTCGCCACGCAATTGCTCGAAAAAATTATTCGGATTGCCCAGCGCGCAGAAAGCTAAATAGCTGCCGGTTGTCATTTGTTCGTGGTTCGACGTTCCCGGCAAACCTGAAAAATTAGCGGCGAAATCCTTTAGATTAATCAGCCTGGAAATTCTGTTTTCCGAAACGAAAATCGGGCAAACCCGATTGTATTTTGCGATTCGAGTTTGCAAATCCGAAACGTCTTCAACTAAATTCGCGCGCGTAATGACAATCGCGTCGGCGCGCTTTAAATTTTTCAAAGGCTCGCGCAAAGTTCCCGTCGGCAAAGTTTCGCCGTTGCCGAAAGGATTCGTCGCGTCAATGCAAACGATGTCTAAATCGCGTTTGACGCGCCGGTGCTGAAACGCATCATCGAGGACAAAAGCCGTAACTGCGAATTTTTCCCGCGCCCAATTTCCCGCCGCCGCGCGATTGGCGTTGGCGACGACAATCGCCTTTCCGAGAAGTTTGCCGGCGAGTTCAAACGGTTCGTCGCCTGCCGCTTTGACATCGGCGATGATTTTTTCGCCGTCGGAAACCAAAACTTGTTTTCTCGGATTTTCGCGCCCGTAACCGCGCGTGAGAATGCAGACTTTTTCCCCTGTTTCGGCTAAAACCTCGGCGACAAAGGCGACGAGCGGCGTTTTCCCGGTGCCGCCGACCGTGATATTTCCGATGCTGACGGTTTTCGCGCCGAGCCAGTGAGATTTGAAAACGCCGGTTTCGTAAAGCGAGTTTCGCGCACCGACAATTGTCTCGTAAAGCCGACTGAGAAAAGGCATAACGAGTTACAACTTATAATCGCCAATCGCCAATCGCAAATGGCAAATCACTTTTTGTTAGTGGTTTGAATCAATCGGTCGAGCTTGTTTTGCGCTTGTCCGCTGTCAATGCTTTGTTCGGCGAGCCGGGCGGCGTGCGTCGGCGAATCCGCCACGCCACCGACCAGCAGCGCGGCGGCGGCGTTTAAGATAATCAGCGAACGCGCTTCGTCGCGGCGTTTGCCCGCCAAAATCTCGCCGACGATTTTCGCGCTCTCGTCGGGCGTTTCGGCTTTTAGGTGCGCGATTCGCCCGCGCCGCAAACCGAAATCTTCGGGCGCAATTTTGAACCGGCGGATTTTGTCGCCGGAAATTTCCGTAACCAGCGTTTCGCCCGCTAAAGTCAGTTCGTCCAAATTATCTTCGCCGTGAACGACCCAGGCGCGCTGCGTGCCGAGAAGCGACAGAGCCTGTGCCATCGGCTCGACGAGCGATTGATGCCACACGCCGACGATTTGCTTTGGCGCGCCCGCCGGATTCGATAAAACTCCCAAAAGATTCAAGCAACTGCGAATGCCGAGATTCGCCCGAATCGTCCCGACGCGTTTTAGGGTCGGATGAAACGTCGGCGCAAACATAATACAAAGCCCCGCGCCGTCGAGACACGCCTCGGCAATTTCCGGCGCGCCGTCTATCTTCACGCCCAATTTTTCTAAAACTTCCGCGCTGCCCGTGCCGCTCGTGACGGCGCGATTGGCTTGTTTAGCAACACTCAGCCCCGCGCCCGCGACGACGAACGCGGCGGCGGTCGAGACGTTAAAGGTTTTCGCTGCGCTCGAACCCGTCCCGGCGGTATCAATGTAATTTTGCCGGCGCGTCGAGATTTTAACGGCACGCTCGCGCATTACGCGAGCCATTCCCGCGAGTTCCGCAAAAGTTTCGCTCTTAGCGGTCAGCGCAACCAGCGCGCCCGCAATCTGCTGCGGATAAGCGTCGCGGTCGGTCAAAAGGCGAAAAAAATCGGCGGCTTCGTCAATTGATAAATCTTCGCCGCGCACTAAACGATTCAGAAACGGATACAACGGCGTGTCGGCTCGCTTGCCGGTCGCCGCCGTCGGCGCGGCTGACAGCCAATTTGTTTTCGAGCTCAGCATATTTTTAAAGTAAAAAGTAAAAAGGCAAAAGAAAGCGAAAAAGCGGAAAAGCGAAAATGTTTAATCGAAAATGTTAAATTTGGAAGATAGGCGGAACTGCGAAATATGAAATTTTAATTTCCGCATTGAATAATTCAAATACGCAGAAAATTACGCAAGAGTTTTTTGCCTTCCGTCGTCAAAATTGATTCGGGATGAAACTGCACGCCCTCGACCGGGTAAGTTTTGTGCCGCATTGCCATAATCAATCCGTCAGGGGATTCGGCGGAAATTTCCAGACAATCCGGCAAAGATTCGCGCTCGACGATCAGCGAATGATAACGTCCGGCTTGAAAATCGTTTTCCAAATTCTTGAAAATCGTTCGTCCGTCGTGACGAATCTCGACGGGTTTGCCGTGAACCGGCACTGGCGCGCGAACGACCTTACCGCCGAACAGTTGCCCGATTGCCTGATGTCCGAGACACACGCCGAGAATAGGCAGGCGGCTCGCGTAAGCGTTTAAAACTTCGAGTGAGATGCCCGCGTCATCGGGGGTTCCAGGTCCGGGCGAAATCAAAATTTTCTCCGGTTTGAGTTCGGTTTCGATCTCTTCGACGGAAACCGCGTCGTTGCGGCGAACTTCCATCTCTGCACCGAGTTCGCCAAGATACTGCACGAGATTGTAGGTGAACGAATCGTAGTTATCTATCACGAGAAGCATTTTCTTTTAGTGAGAGATGAAAAGTAAAAACTGAGAACTCTTTGCGCCTTTCACTTCTCATTTTTCACTTTTCACCTCAAAAGGTTATAATCTAACTTAGTCCAAGTTCGACGCCCGATACTTGGATTTTTCAGTTTTTAAATTATCAGAATTTATGAGCAAACGCGATTATTACGAAATTTTAAGCATCAGCAAAACGGCGACCGATGCGGAAATCAAAACCGCATACCGCAAACTCGCCGTTCAGTATCACCCGGATAAAAACCCGGACGACCATACGGCGGAAGAAAAATTTAAAGAAGCGGCGGAAGCCTATTCAGTTTTGTCCGACGCGCAGAAACGCGCGGCTTACGACCGTTTCGGTCATCAGGGAGTCGGCGCGGGCGCGTCGGGCTTCGGCGGCGCGGCGGGTTTCTCGAACATCGAAGACATATTCGACCTTTTCGGCTTTGGCGACGTGTTCGGCGGACAAAGCGGCGGACGTTCTTCGCGCCGGACGGCGGCGCAGCGCGGCGCGGATTTGCGTTACGATTTGGAAATCACGCTCGAAGAAGCCGCCGCCGGCAAAGAGGAAAAATTACGCATTCCGCGTCTGGAGACGTGCGACGAGTGCGACGGTAAAGGCGCGGAAAAGGGAAGCGAGCCGGAAACCTGTATTACCTGCAGCGGCAGCGGACAGACGCGCTACCAGCAGGGATTTTTCTCGGTGATGCGGACTTGCCCGAACTGCGGCGGCAAAGGCAACATCATCAAAAACCCGTGCGTAAAGTGTCGCGGCGCGGGGCGCGTTGAGCGGGAAAAAACGCTCGAAGTGAAAATCCCGGCGGGCGTTGAAACCGGCTCGCGGCTGCGCGTCAGCGGCGAGGGCGAAGCCGGAACGCAAGGCGGCGCGGCAGGCGATTTATACGTCGTCGTTCACGTCAAAGAACACGACGTTTTCGAGCGGCAAGGCGCGAATCTTTATTCAGCCGTTCCCGTCACATTCGCGCAGGCGGCGCTCGGCGCGGAAATAAAGGTCAAAACCTTGGACGGCGAAGAAGATTTGAAAATCCCGGCGGGAACGCAGACCGGAACGGTCTTTCGCGTTAAATCTAAGGGAATGCCCGCGCTCGGCGGGCGCGGCAAAGGCGATTTATTTGTCGCCGTAACTTTGATTACGCCGAAAACTCTGACCAAAGAACAGCGCAAACTTCTCGAACAGCTCGCCGAAATCGAAGACATTGATTTCGAGGACGCTAGTTTTATGGATAAGGTAAGAAATATTTTCGGATAAGGACAGAGTTTGTATGTTGACAGACATCCGCCGAAAGTTAAATCTGATTACGATTGAGTTGCAAGAAGAGGGACGATTGACTAAATTCGACTGCCCAACCAAACTCAAGATAAAGGAACGAGGGAAAATATAAATGCTTAAAACAAGTGGGTATGCGGTCAAAAGCGCGGAGTCGAAGTTCGAGCCGTTTGAATTCGAGCGGCGCGAACTCGGCGCGAAAGACGTTTTGATTGAGATAATGTATTGCGGCGTTTGTCATTCGGACATACACCAGGTACACAACGATTGGCGCAATTCGATTTACCCGATGGTGCCGGGTCACGAAATTATCGGTCGCATCAAGCGAACGGGCGCGGAGGCGGCGAAATTTAAGACGGGCGATTACGCCGGAGTCGGCTGTTTCGTTGATTCGTGCCGCAGTTGCGAAAACTGCCGTCAGGGAGTCGAGCAATTTTGCCAGGTTCACTGCGCGCAAACTTACAACAGCACAGAGATGGACGAAAAGACGCCGACTTTCGGCGGCTATTCGTCACAGATCGTCGTTGACGAAGATTACGCTTTGAGAATCCGCGAACAGGAAAATCTCGCGGCGGTCGCGCCGCTGCTCTGCGCCGGGATCACGACTTATTCGCCGCTCAAACGCTTTAATGTGCGAGCCGGTCAAAAAGTCGGCATCGTCGGCTTGGGCGGTTTGGGACATATGGGCGTCAAATTCGCCGTCTCGATGGGCGCGGAAGTCACCGTTTTCAGCACGTCGCCGTCAAAAGAACAGGATGCAAAAGATTTAGGCGCGCATAATTTTGTGGTGTCGAAAGAAGCGGAAAACATGAAGCGGCTCGCCGGACAATTCGATTTTATTCTCGACACCGTAAGCGCCGCGCACGATCTAAACGGCTATCTTAATTTGTTGGCATTGAACGGCGTGATGGTCATTGTGGGCATACCGGAAAAACCTGCTGAAGTCGTGGCTTTCTCCTTGATTGGCAACAACCGATCGCTCGTCGGTTCGGGCATCGGCGGCATCCGCGAAACGCAGGAAATGCTTGATTACTGCGCGGAAAACAATATCGTCTCAGATATTGAAATGATTCCGATTCAAAAAATCGAAGAGGCGTATGAACGGACAATCAAATCGGATGTGCGCTATCGCTTCGTCATTGATATGCAATCGCTCTTAGCGGCTGAAAAATAAAATTAAAGGAAAAAAAAAAATTAGATTACGAAAAGCAAAAATTCTGTTGAGAGACGGCAATTCCGGCGCTGGTGATTGGCAATCAATTGTGGCTGAATGTTTTGAGCCTTTAATAAATTTGGAATTTGAATTCGACCGGGCGAAATTAAACATAAGAACTTTGAGTTAAAAACCCAGCGCGACAAGAAAGTCACTGTTTCGCGCTCAAGTTCATTGATTCAAAGAATCAAACTACTGCCTCTGGCAGTGGTTCTACCAGGCAGTGAGGCGCGCACAGCCAAAAGAAAAATATATTCTCTGAACTTTCAGAGTGAGCAAGTATATTTTACTCAGACATTAACAATCGAGGTAGTTGACGCGGATGAGGCGACGACGGAAAACCGCCTTGTCAAAACTAGAGCGAGCAGCAACGCGCCTTCCAGGTGCGAACATCGCAAAGCCACCGCCTCTGGCGGTGGTAATTTTACTTGTTAGACGCGTTTTGGGATTAAGA
>CADCUR010000254.1 GCA_902805935.1 uncultured Pyrinomonadaceae bacterium | reverse complement strand
CGCCTTCGTATTGGGCAAGCCTTGAAACAGAGACTAATTAAGAAAACGAATTAAAACAAATTCCGATATTCGTAAATTGAATTGAACAAAGGGGATTATGAAAATTTATATCAGCGGACTTTACAGCGGAACTAATCCGCAGCCGGGCATCGGCATTGCGCGTTCGCTTCGCCAGGCGTATCCGCAGGCGGAGCTCATCGGCGTCGAATACTCGAATCGCTGCTCGGGCATTCACTGGCAGGACTTTGACGAAATTACTTTGCATCGTCCGTGGGACGAATTGAATTTAGACGCGCACGCTCGGGAAATAAAACGGGTTTTGGATTCGGGCGCGCTTTGGGTTTCCAGTATTGATTTGGAAATTATGTGGTTCGCCAGCCTTTTTCCCGAAGGTCATCCGAATTTGCTGACGCCGCCGCTTTCTGCCTTGAATCAAGTCGGAAAACCGGCGATTCCAGCGCACGAATACTTGCCAGTCAAAATCCCGACGTTCGTTACGACCGAGCTTTCTGATTGGGATTTGCACGCTTTCTGCCGCGAACACGATTGGAAAGTCTGGCTCAAAGGTCCGTATTACGAAGCGGTCAAGGTTCACGGTTGGGGCGGATTTCAAGATATGCGCGGCATACTTTCGAGCGCGTGGGCGACCGACAAACTCTTTTTGCAATCGCACGTTTCCGGTTACGAAGAATCAATTTCGCTTTCGGCATATCAAGGCGAATTGCTCGACTGCATCCGAATGCGAAAACGCGATTTGACCGAACTCAGCAAAACCTGGGCGGGCGACGTTTCCGAAGTCGAAGAGGAAATGCTCGTTCCCTTACGCGAGATGATTCGCCAAATAAATTGGACGGGCGGCGCGGAATTGGAAATGGTGCGCGACGCCGACAATCAATTGTGGCTGCTCGAAGTAAATCCGCGTTTTCCCGCGTGGATTCACGGCTCGACGATAACCGGGCGCAACATTCCGGCGGCTTTAATCGAAGGCGCGACCGGCGTTCGAGCGCAGAAATCGATAGCAACCGGCGAAGAATTTACGCGAGTCGTTTTGGAAATTCCCGTGCGCGGCGAATATCCTTTGTCGCCGCTGCCCGAACCGTTCGGCGGCGCAATCGGTCATTCGCTGAAACATCCGTCTGGACTTCTTCAATTCGCCAACCGACTGCATAAACTCGATTTCGACAACGGACAAGTCAGTAATGGCAACGGCAATAAATCGAAAAATCAACCGACGATTATTCCAGAAACATTTGTTGACGATCTGGCGGCGATGGATTTTTCGGAGATGCAAACGCCCGCGAGCTTGTTTCTGAAAACGACCGCCGCCGATTATTTCGCTCGCGCCGCCACGTTGTCAAAAGAGCTTTCGACCGACGAAATCGAGGTAATCAATGCTTACAGTTTTAAAACCAACCCGGACGACCGCCTGGTAAAACTCGCGCACGATTCCGGCTTTTTCGCTGAAGCGATTAGTCTTTTGGAAGTGAAAAAAGCGCTCGCTGCCGGTTTCAAACCCGAACAGATTATCTTGAACGGTCCGGCGAAATGGTGGCGCCGCGAAACGCTGTCGGACGCTTCGTTTTACACGATTTTCTGCGATTCGATTGAGGAACTTAATCGAGTCATCGCGGAAGTCGAAAGCGGCGAACTGAAAACCGAATTTCTCGGCATTCGCATCAGAACGCCGAATATCCGCTCGCGTTTCGGCATTGCGATTGACACGCCGGAAACTTTTGAAACGCTTCTCGAAGCCGTCAAACGCATTCCCAAACAGTGCAAATTCGGCGTGCATTTCCATATGGCGAGCGCGAACGTCGGTGTCGGGAATTGGTGGCATTTGTTTGAATCAATTCTTCGCTGGTGCGGTTCAATCGAAGCGTTATCCGGCAGGCTGATCGAAATTCTCGATGTTGGCGGCGGCTGGTTTCCCGAAGATTTGGGCAAAAATTCCGGCGAGAAATTCCGCAAGGCAATCGAGCTTATCCCTGAATTTCTCCCGAACGTCAAACGGATTTTTTCCGAACCGGGAAAAGCCCTCGCGCAGCCTTCGATGGCGGTGGCGATGCAGATTCTGGAGATTCGCGGTCAAAACGATGGCTGGCAGGAAGTCGTCGTGGACGGCTCGATTGCCGAGCTTCCGATGTATTTTTTCTACCCGCACCGGATTTTGTGTCAGGACGGCAAAAACGGCGGATGGAAATCTTTGGACCGAGGCAAAACACAGCTTTTGGGCAGGCTGTGTATGGAACACGATATTGTCGCCTCGAATGTGGAATTGCCCGAAACGGCGGAGGTCGGCGATATTCTCGTCTTCTGCGACGCCGGAGCTTACGATAGGAGTATGAGTTATGTATTCGGACGCGGTTAAAACGGCAACAGTCGAAACAAAAAATATCGAAACAAACGGCAATGGCTTTCATAAATCGGCAGAGGTTTATGAAAAATGGCAGGATTGGCATGCTTCGGAGATTTCGCATCACGGGAAAATGTGCTGTGAAATCGCGCGCGAATGGATTACCTCGACGGATTTTTCCGAACTCGGCGGCGCGAGCATTTTGACCGGACCGCGCTGGCTGCGCCTGAAATTTAATTGGGGCGCGTCGTCGTTTCCGATTTACTGGTGCGAAGCCGTGCGAAAGAAAACGCTCGACTGCGGCGCGCTGGCAGCGCTGGCTTCGACGGTTTTCACTGCCCGCGGCGTAAAAAACTATCGCCTGCAAATGGTTCAGAGATATTCCGAAGCCTCGACCAGTCAATGGTCAAATAGCTGGAATGAGACGAGCGAACAGCTTCGTTGGATGAACAACGATTTGATTTACCACGAAGGCTGCGCGATTGAGGCGGGCGACGGCGAAATTAAAATCTGGGACGCGAGCGCGGGCTGGTGGGTTGACCCGAACTCGAAAGACGGTTACGGCGCGTTATTGGCAATTCGCCTTTCGGCTTTTAACCTGTCTCCAGACGCGAGTTTTACTTGGGGAAAACATCGTTTTGATGCGTGGCGATGGACGAATGTAAATTAATAAACGGGTGAATTTCAAATGTTACTGGTCAAAACCAAACTCGATGTCAGCCCGATCCACGGCATCGGCTTGTTCGCCGACGAATTTATTCGCGAAGGCACGGTAATCTGGAAATTTCACGAATTAATTGATTTGCGCTTTGCCGAAGAACGAATCGAGCTATTAACGGAAAGCGCGCGCGAGCAAATTCGTAAATACAGTTACCGGGAAAAACATTCGGGTTTGTATGTTTTATGCGGCGACGACGCGCGTTTTTTCAATCATTCCGAAAACCCGAATTGTTTTGATATTTATTCGGGTGAAGAAGAAGATTTAACCATTACTCGCCGAAATATAAATGCAGGCGAGGAACTGACTTGCGATTACGCGCTTTTTGATTTGGACTGGACGCTCGGCATATACCGAATTCCGGTTTCGGAAGCATCTCAATCCGTAACGGCTCACCCGGTATAATAATTTCAGCAGCGGTTTTGATTGTCAAAACCGCTGCTGAAACGCGAAAGCCAAATTGAAACCGCAAAACTAATTTTTTATCTCGTCAACTTTCGAGTCTTTGATTTCAGTCTTAAATTTCCGGTAGTCGTAGGATTTGACGATTTGATTGACGTTGATGCCTTTGACGAGTAGGACTTTAACGGAGAGATTAACGTCGGCGACCGACGGCAGCCAGATTTCGTCGCCCACGCGCTCTTGTTCGAGAGCGAACGACGCGCCTTTTTTCAGATTGGCGAGAAATCCGCCGCCGATTTTGAAGTTGTCAAACAAGACGGCTTCGAGACGCGCTACTTGTTTATCTTTTTCATCAATCCACATTACGCCCGCCGTTTTGCCGAAAAATTTCAGAAAACTTTTCGCGTTTTTAAAGTCAAAATCGGGGTTCGGCTCGAAATCGAAGACGACGACATCGCGTCCGCGAAAGCGTTCGCGGCGCGGATTGACTAGCCGCGAAGCCCGCAAAACTTCGGCGATTGAAATGCGCCGGTTGTCTTCGTCGGGCGTGCCGGTTTTCGTCTGCGCGACGGCGGCGCGGGCTTCTTTTTTAGCGATTTCCTTTTCGATTTCCGCAACGCGCTTTTGCACGTTTTTATCTTCATCAGCCTGTTCTTTCTCTGACAGCGACTTGCCGTTTTTTTCAATCAGACGACGAATTCGGTTGCCTTTGTAAAACGAAAGCTGAAACGTTTCGGATTCTTTTTCGTGCAAAACGCCGTCTTTGCCGAGTTCGCGGCTCGTGCTTTTTTGCGTGAATGAGTAATCTTCTAAAATCGCTTCAATGCGGTCTTCGTTCGCCTGTAATTCTTTAAGAAGCGACGGAATATCGGGCAGCGGTTCGCCGGAGACTTTCGGAAAATCAAAATCTTCTTTGGAAATTGAAACGTTGTACGCGATTTGATCGAGCTTTATTTCATAAACCTCTTCACCGATTCTTTTTGTAATCAGAAACGGTTCCTGCACGCCGTTTACCTGGCGGAAATTGCTGAAATCGGAAACGCTCGTCGAATCGCCCGCCGGAATTTCTTCACGAATCGGCAGCCCGCTCGCCGCGTCGAAATATATTTTTACGGAAACGCCTTTAGGGGTTGTCAGAACAAACAGTGTGGCGGATTTTCCGTTCACGACCGATTTTCCGCCCGCGACGACTTTCGATTTATTCTTTTTGTAATTGAACCAACGCGCGTTTCGATAAACGGCTTCCGCCCCGAAATCGCGGCTCGCTTCGCCCGTCAAAGTTCGCAGACCGTCGCGCGAATTGCGTGTCCAGCCGGATTTGCCGTTAAAGCCGGTTTCCGTTTCAAAACCGTTCAAATCAAAAGCGGCGTTATAGAGATTCGGCTGCGCGGCTTGTTCCTTGAAGTTGCCGCTCGCGCCGTCTTTGAGCCTGGTTATTGTTCCCGTTTTCCGCCAGGATTTAACCGACTGCAAAACCTTTTCGCCGCCTAAAGCTCGCGTCGCCTGTTTTAAGATTTTGTCCGGCGATTGCGCCGCGTTCATTGTCGCCGCTGTCATCAGCAAGACGAGCAGAGTGATTGAAGAAAAATTTCGTCTCATAAACTTAAAAAAGAATTTCTTTGATCGCCCGTTCGTAAACTTCCGCTTTGCGCCGGGCGCGTTTCACTTCCGGATGGTCGTCCGCATACTGCCGCCGCAGATTCCACAAATCCGTTTCGATTTCGGTTTTTCGCACGATCAATTTTCCCAAAGCCAATGTTAGTTTGCCCGAGTCAGAAGCGTTGACCACCGTAATTTTGTCTAACTCTTTTTGCAATAGACCAAGCTCGAATTTGATTTCCTTAACCTTCGGGAATTCTTCAGTATAATCGAGCAGAAATTCTTCGAGTTCCGATTCGCGTTCGGTTTTTCGCAAGAGAACTTCGGCGTAAGCGGCAGTGGATTTGACTGCTGCTCCTGCTGGCGCGCTTGCCAGTGCGGAAGATTTTTTGATTGTCTGTGCTTGTGATAGTAAAGATGAAAATAAAACAATCGTTAAAACAAAGCAGATTTTCATAAAATTTCCCGTCAACGAATCTTGTTAATGCGCGGCTGCCGCTTCACAGGATTCTTCCGCCGCGCACGATTCAAATTCTAAATCTTTATCTGTTTCGATTGAGCCGTCGCCGTAAACGTCGCCCGCATTCAGCGTTTCAAAATAAACTCCGATGTTATCCAAAACCTCGGCGACCGAATGCGAGTGATAAAGCGTCTGGCGAAACTGCGCTCCGCCGACCAGCCCTTTCGTGAATTGCCCGGCGAGTTGTTTCATTTTTCCGATGGCGGGAAGTTCCGGCATATCTTCGCGCAGCATTTCAAAGTATTCGAGCAAAACTCGCTGTTTATCTTCGAGCGTCGGCTGAAAAGGTTCGCGTCCAGCCAGAACGTCTTCGATTTGCCGAAAAATCCAAGGGTTTTGCATCGCGCCGCGTCCGATTAAGATGCCGTCGCAACGGGTATCGCGCCATTTTTTCAGCGCGCCCTCGATTGACACGACATCGCCGCTGCCGGAGACGGGAATTTTTACCGCCTCTTTAACCTGCCGCACATAATCCCAATTCGCAAGACCTTTATAACCTTGTTCCTTTGTGCGCCCGTGAAGCTGTAAGTGTTCTACGCCGCAGTCTTCGGCAAGGCGCGCCACATCCAAAAAATTCAAAGTCGTATCGGTGTAACCGGCGCGAAATTTTAACGTCAGCGGAATTGTAATTGTTCGTTTGATTTCCTTGAGAATCGTCTCCAGTCGCGGCAAGTCTTTTAACAACCCTGAACCGCCGCCATTTTTGACGACTTTCGGCGCGGGACAGCCGCAGTTGATGTCCAAAATATCCGCGCCGACTTCTTCGGCGATTTCCGCTGCCATTCGCATCCGCTCGATTTGCCCGCCGAAAATCTGCACGGCAAACGGGCGTTCCATTTCCCAAAAACGCATCTGCCGCCGCGCCTTCGGATTGTTGCGCGTTAAACCTTCGACCGAGATAAATTCTGAAACCGTCAGCCCGATTCCGCCGCAACTTTTCGCCAGGCGCCGAAACGAATAATCGGTCACGCCCGCCATCGGCGAAAGAACGAGCGGCGGATTGATTTCGATGTTTCTGATTTTGAAGGATTTCATCATGCCGATTTTCAAATTAATTTATTCGATTCATTTTCAGCATAACTTGTCGCTTTATTTTTTCGCAACATTGTTCGCGCAAAGAGAAAGCGTCGCCCCAATCAATGAGTGCGACGCTGAAGCGCGGTTCTCGCCCGTTAAAAACTTGCGCGACAGAATGTTTAGTTGGCAGCCGTGACGTTTTTAGCTTCGTCTGTGTAAGCGGTCAGAATCGTTCCGGCTTTGATTTTGGCTTCTTTGCCTTTGCGTAGCAAGCCGAGCGGTCCGAACAAAACCGTTAAGGCGACTGTCGAACCCATATTGTCGCCGCCCGCGCCGCTCTTTGAGGCGCGCAGTTTTACCTTTTGACCGTCAACGGTTTGCGTGGATTCGATACGGACGCTCAGTTCGCCGCCTTTGCCCATAAAACCTTTTTTCTTGGCGCTCGAAACCGTTCCTTTAACGATGACGTCTTTGGCGATGACGACAGTGGTGCTGACTTTCACGTCTTCTGCAACCTTGAACGTCAGCGGATCGCCTTCGACGACTTTTTGACCGCTGATGTCTTCGGTCGTCATAATCTTAAGTTCGGTTCCGTCGGGAATCGTCAGCGTCGCCGTCGCGCCGCTCGTCGTCATCTCCATTCCCGATGCTTTCTGCACCATCGCCAGAATCACTGCATCGGACACGCCGACTTTTTTTAGTTGCTGCAAAGCCGCCGCCGAAGTGTCGAAAGAATTTCTCGACGATTTGATTTTGGCGATAATAAGTTCCTCAGAAAATTTTGACCCGACCATATCAATAACCGATTGATTGGTGAGGATTTCCTGCTGAAAAGATCGGGCGGCTGTATTACGCGCCGAAACTTTCGTCGGTAACAAAACAAAACAAAAAGCGCTTTGTAAAAACAGAATGGTCAGGAACAATGATAGAAGTTTTTTCATTTCTAGTTCTCCGGTATTTAATTTTTAAGTTTTCGATTTCTAATTAAGGTAAATTAGTCAAGGAGTGACTTTAAAGGCGAACTGATAATATACTTTCTTGTTGTTCATGGCAAGTAAAACTGCGTTTCATAAAGCGCTGCTTAATTTAGTCGAGATATAGCGAAAGTGATTTCATTGACTTTTTCTTTGTAAATGAACATACAAAAAAGGTAATGATTTTAATCGGAAAAAGTTTTCCTTAAGTTCGGCATTGTCGCCCCTTTCAAAACCGTCGCAATTAGCTTTTGAGAACCGTTTCAAAAGACGCGCGAATGTTCAGGCGGTGGAGAGTCAATTGTTCGAGCAAATCTCTAACTGATTCGAACTTCATTCGTTTAATAACCGTTTGCAAAGCCGCTTGATTAGCCAGTGGAAGCTGACTAGAACGCCCAACGGTCAAACGCAGATGGTGGTCGAGAGTGTTCAAAAACTAGTAACCGGCAGAAAAGTTTTCGTAATTTTCGCGGCTCAGAGATTCGTCTTCGTAGAGTTTGCGCAGCGTAAAGACGGTCGAACGATTTTCCGCGTCGTCGGGAACGTCGTCGCGCAACTGCAAAAACCTGACGGCGAAATAAACATCGAGCATTCCGCCCGCGCCGAATTTGATGTCAATTTCTTTACCTTTCCTTCCGCCCGCTTTTTCCGCTTCGAGCCGCTCGCGGATACGCTTTGTTTCTTCCGTTAAAGTATTGAGACCTGAGTCTTGAGCCTTGAGTTTGCACGCGTTTTCGTGAATGATTTTTCTGGCGGCAAATTCGGTCTCTTTCGCCAAAATTAAATTGCCCGCCGCGCCGCGAAGTTTCACATAGGCGAGCCATTCCCAAATTGCCGCGCGCGTTTCCAGATAATTTAGAAAAGTCGTTTTGCCGATTGAGTTGGCGCCGTTTTTGCCGTCGGGACGCAGGCGTAAATCCACGCGGTAGAGATGTCCGTCGCGCGTCAAACTGGAAAGCGTCGTGACAAAAATTTCGACCGCGCGGCTGTAAAATTCGGCGTGTGTTAGCTTTCCGGCGGGCAAAGATTTTTCGTCGTCGTAAATTAAGACCAAATCCAAATCCGAGCCATAATCAATCGCGCCGCCGCCGAGTTTGCCCAAACCCAAAACGGCAAAAGGGAAATTGTCAATTTGAACGTCGTAGCGTTTTTCGAGTTCGCGGCGGGTGATAAAAATTGCGGCGTCGAGACTCGCTTCGGCTAATTCGGTTTGCAGACGTTTGGCATCGCGCCGCGTGATTTTCTCAAACACATCAAAGACGACGATTTCCAATAAAAAATGTGACCAGCCTTTTCTTAAAACGGCTAATTCCGATTTGAAATCGTGTTCGGCGGCAACGGCGGACAGAAAAATTTCACGATAGTTTTTTTCCGCCAAATCGTTTTCGATGTTCGGCAAATCTTTTACCAGATTCGGATTGGCGGCGATCATCTCGGCGTAATGCGGCGTGATTTTCGATAAATGCTCAAGCGTGGCGCGGTTTTCTTTGTTCAAATCAATTTTGACATCGGATTTTCTCAAAGATGAAATAATCGGTTTCAAACGCTCGGTGGCAAATTGATTTTCGATGGAGTTTTCCCGGTTGGTTTTCTCATCTTCGCTTGGCGCGTTTGAAAATTCCGTCGCGCCGAACACCCGCGCGAAGATTCGATTGACATCTTCGGAGTGAGTTTGCAGAGCGTTTTCAAAATCCCGCAAATCGGCGCAGTTCATACGCCGCGCGACCAGCGCACGCCGCTCTGTCTCGTTCGGGACGAGATGTGTTTGCAAACCGTTTTCCATTTGCAGACGATGTTCGAGGCGGCGCAGAAATTCATAAGCCTCAAACAGTTCGGTCAATTCGGTTTCGGAAATGAGTTTGCGGTCGGCAAGACGCGAAATGCTGATTAGAGTGTGAGCGGCGCGAAGCCATTCATCGCGTCCGGCGTAGGCGAGCTGCAGAGCTTGGGCGATAAATTCGATTTCGCGGATGCCGCCTTTTCCTAACTTGACATCGAAATTTACGTCGGAAGTTTTTTCAAGGTTGATTTTTTCTTTCGAGAGACGCACGCTGGAAAGGGCGTTTTCGACGGTTTCGTCCGCCGAAAAAACGCTCGACTGCACTTGCTCGTAAAACTTCTGAAAAACTCGCGCGTCGCCCGCCGAGACGCGCGAGCGAATCAGAACCTGACGTTCCCAGCTTCTGGCGGTTTTTTGGTAATAACCGATTGCTTCGGCGCACGAGATTGCCAGCGCGCCGACGCGCCCGTTCGGACGCAGCCGCAAATCCACGCGATAAGCCGCGCCTTCGCCCACTTGTCCGCCGACGAGTTTTGTGACGAGTTCGGCGAGCTTGACGAAATACTCGCGGTTCGTTACCGCCACGCCGCGCGAGCCTTGCCCGCTCGTCGCGCCGTCGTTTGAATACAGAAAAAGCAGGTCAATATCCGACGCATAATTTAGTTCCTTGGAGCCGAGTTTTCCGAGCGCGACAATGCAAATTTGCGCCTGCCACGTTCTGGTTTTTTCGTCGGTTTCGAGCGGCGCGCCGTAGCGGTTGTCGAGTTCCTGAGCGGCTTGGCGCAGAGCGTATTCGAGAATCGCGTCGGCGAGATTCGAGATTTCTTCAGTGATTTCGACAATTGTGCCGAGCTTGCGGATGTCGCGCAGGTAAATTCTAAGCAGTTCGCGGCGGCGAAAACGCGCCAGCAAAACATTTGTTTCGACGCTCGAATTGACGAGCGCGAACCGCGCCAGCGATTCGACGAGTTCGTCCTTGCCGCGCACTTTCGATGAGATTCTTTGACGATTGAGCCACGATATATATTCGGGATTTTGCAGAATTGTCGTCGCCAGCAAAGGGCTGAAAGCGGCGAGCGTCAGCACGTCGGAAAGCAAGCCTTCGTTCTTGCTGAGTTTCTTCGCTTCGGCGGGAAATTTTTCGGCAAGCCGCGCGTAAAAACGCCTGGCGCTTTCCGCGTCGGGCAGATTTTTGGCGAGCGATTCGATTTTTTCCGGCAGAGCCATCATCAATTAAGTTTCAGGTTTCAAGTTTCAAGTTTCAAGTCAAAAAATACGCTTTGATAGAAACTCGAAATCCGCGTTGACTTTGTTCTCGATTCATTTTATTTTTGCAGCTTAAAAGACTTTCCAAAAAAAATTAAGAGGAGACTAATTTATGAGTAAAGCGGAATCGGCGGATTTGATACTGAAGCTTTATGAATTGCGGCGCGAGGCAAAGATGCGCGAGGCGAGAAACTGGATGATCGGCTTTTTCCCCGAAAGCACAGCGGATATTATGCAGGCGATGATCAATCCGGAAACGTCAGCCTTTTATCGAATGGTAACGAGTTACTGGGATATGGCGGCTTCGCTTGTTAATCACGGCGCTATTGACGAAGAGATGTTTGCCGACGCGCACGGCGAACACGTCATCGTGTTTTCAAAAATCGAACCTTTTTTACCGGAACTGCGCGAAACTATGGGCAGTCCGAAAATGTTCTCGAATCTCGAATCGCTGATTATGAAAATGCCCGACGCGAAAGAGATGCTTGCCGGGCGGCGCGAGATGATGAAACGAATGGTCGAAGCGCGGCGGGAAATGGCGAAAAATGCTTGAGGGCGTCTGGGTTTCGGGAAAATTACAAAAGGTGGAAATAAATTGGCAACTGCCAAATTGTATTCCACATCAGAAGTCTTTCCGAAATCACCCCTCCACCATTAATTCACCCCTCGACAACCGACCGACAAGCGAAAGACAAATCAAAGAGATTCTAGTAATGTTATCTCTTTGATTTTTTCGCGCCTTTGAGCTTAATGTCACGGTTGCTTTCCTCTAAAAATGCTTCCTTGAAAGCGATTGAGCCGTCTTTAAGTAATCTGCGCCCGCCGCTGATTACTTCGCGCAGCTCAAAGGATTTTCTTTCCAAAATTAAAATGTCGGCGGCTTTGCCTTCTTTCAAAATCCCTTTTTCTTCAAGTTTCAAAACTTGCGCCGTGTTCGCCGTCACGCACGCCAGAACTTGTTCAATCGGAAATTTGTGTTCGAGGACGCAGACTCGAATCTGCTCTAAAAGATTTTGCGGGCTGGTGATTGAGGCGTCGGTCGAGAGGGTTAATTTCTCCGGCAAGTCGCCGTTGTCGAGATAGAATTTGAACCACTTCGGCAAGTCTTCGTCAACCGTATCTTTCAATTTGTCGCCGCGAAACTTTTTCGATGCCGACCGAAAAAGCGGTTTTGGCAACGTCGTCGTCTTTGCCTTCCGGTGCGGCGGTCATAATTAAACGCACACTTTATTCCTCGTTGGTCGCCGCCATCATTTTTTTCTGTGATTGAGCGATAGGTTCGCGCTTTTTCAAATCGTATTTGTAACCTTTGGGTAAAACATGAAAATTAACGTTGAAAATTCCGATAGCTTCGTCCTTTTTGATATACGGCAGATTAGTGTGCGCAGAATCTTTAGCGCAGACGACCGTTACCGAACCTTCGCCGATGACTTCAAATTTCCCGTCGCGCACAATCATCGCCGTGCGCTCATCAATGCCGATGCCCAAAATCTGCGGGTTATGCGCGATTGCCGAAAGCAGCCGCCCGTGCCGACCGCGTTGCGAAAAATGCGTGTCAATCATAGTGTCGTGCAACAAATTCATTCCGGGCGCGACATCCACCGCGTCGTGCCGCGGCGCGGTATCGGATTCGCCGGAAACGAGCGTCGCCGACGACATCATCATCGCGCCCGCGCTCGTTCCGGCAATCACCAAATCTTCGTTACACCGCCGGGCAATAATTTCGTGCAGCGGCGTTCCGCCCATCAAAGTCGTGACGTGAAGCTGGTCGCCTCCGGTAAAATATAGCCCTGTCGCTTGTTCGACTTTCTGCAAAATCTCCGGTGCGAACGATTGTTCGCGCAGGGAAATATCCAGGACTTCAAAGTTGTTAAATTTGACGCGCTCAAAAAGTTTCGCGTATCTCTCGCCCGCTTCTTTCGGGTCGTTGGTTGCGACGGTCATCACAAGTATGTTCGCCTTGCCGCTCGCGCCTTTGGCGAGTTCCAAAAATTTTTCGACGATTTCGATTGAATCTTTGGTGATGTCGCTCGATTCGCCGCCGCCGATGGCGATTAAGGCGCATTTCGCTTTACTCGATTTCATAATTTATAACCCTGTAGAAAAACTTAAGATATTGTAGAATTTAAAGAATATAATTTCAGTAACCAAGACTACAAATGAAAATTACATCTGCCGAATTTACCAAAAGCGCGTTTAACAAGTCGCATTGGACGACCGACGGCTTGCCGGAAATCGCTTTTCTCGGACGCTCGAACGTCGGCAAATCATCTTTGCTGAATTCTCTTTTGCAACGCAAGGGTTTGGCGCGAACATCAAATACACCGGGCAGAACACAATCAATAAATTTCTTTTTGATAAACGAATCGTTTTACTTCGCCGATTTGCCCGGTTACGGTTACGCGAAAGTTTCCAAAACGATGCGGCACGATTGGGGGGAAATGGCTGAGGAATATCTCGCCGAGCGAGACGAACTGGCGTTATCAATTCAACTCGTAGATTCACGCCACCAGCCGACGACGCTTGACCGGCAGCTGTACGAATGGCTCGTTTACCACCGGAAAATTCATTTGATTGTGGCGACCAAAGCCGACAAACTTTCAAGCATCAAACTGAAGAAAAGTTTGCAGGAAATTGAACGATCCTTGCCCGGAAGTAAAATAATCGCGTATTCCGCGCTGACGGGAAAAGGTAGAGACGAGATTTGGCGGGAAATCGCCGATGCTTTGGAAAAAAGGCGCAATTTTAGTTGATTTATTTTAGCGGATATAGTAATAATTAAACATTCCCAATTAACTCCGAGGGTTTAACAAGTCAAAAGACTTGATTTTATTCGCATCACGACGGAATTCCATACAAATTTTCTCCAAGCATTTGAAGGCAATTGTAATCTACAAAACTTAATGGGCAATTTTATTTTTGTAATCTTGGAAAACCGTAAAGAGTTACTCTCAAAATACACAAACGAAAAACGAAAATGGCAACCAGAACAACACGAACCAGAACAAGCAAGGTAACGCAACACGAAGAAAACGGTCACGAGACGACAACCGAGCAAGCGGCAGATGGGCAATCTGCGCCGACCCCGGTTGAAACTTCCAATGACGGGTCTAATGACGGAAACGAAAAGAAAACCGATAGCGCCTCGGCGAACGGCACTATTTTGGATTTGGCGAAACTCAAAGAAATGTCCATCTCCGAACTGGCGCGCGTAGCGAAAGAATTCGAAGTCGAAGGCGCTTCGGGAATGCGCAAGCAGGAATTGATTTTCAAACTGCTCGCCGCGCAAACCGAAAAAAGCGGTTTAATTTTCTCGGAAGGCGTTTTAGAGACGCTGCCCGATGGCTTCGGCTTTTTGCGCGCTCCCGAATATAACTACTTGCCGGGACCCGACGACATTTACGTTTCCCCGTCGCAGATTCGCAAATTCGATTTGCGCACCGGCGACACCGTTTCGGGACAGATTCGCCCGCCGAAAGAAGGCGAGCGTTATTTCGCTTTGATAAAAGTCGAGGCGATCAATTTTGAAGCGCCCGAACATTCGCGCGAGAAGGTCTTTTTCGACAATCTTACGCCGCTTTACCCGGACGAGCAGCTAAATATGGAAACCGGTCCCGAACAAATCGCGGCGCGGGTCATAGATTTAGTGACGCCAATCGGGAAAGGGCAGCGCGCATTAATCGTCGCGCCGCCGCGTACCGGCAAAACCGTTCTCCTGCAAACGATGGCGAATTCCATCACGGAAAATCATCCGGAAGTGACGTTAATCGTTCTTCTGATTGACGAGCGACCCGAAGAAGTGACCGATATGCAGCGCAGCGTGAAAGGCGAAGTTATTTCGTCAACTTTTGACGAGCCGCCGACGCGCCACGTGCAGGTCGCTGATATGGTGATTGAAAAAGCGAAAAGATTGGTCGAACACAAACGCGATGTCGTGATTCTGCTCGATTCGATTACTCGTCTGGCAAGAGCGCACAACGCGGTCGTGCCGCCTTCGGGAAAAATTCTCTCGGGCGGTATTGATTCAAACGCGCTGCAGCGCCCGAAACGATTTTTCGGCGCGGCGCGCAACATCGAAGAAGGCGGCTCGTTGACGATTATCGCTACCGCGCTGATTGATACGGGTTCAAGAATGGACGACGTAATCTTTGAAGAATTCAAGGGAACGGGCAACTCGGAAATTCATCTCGACCGTCGTTTATCTGACAAACGTCTTTTCCCGGCGATTGATCTGCAGCGCAGCGGAACGCGCAAAGAGGAACTCTTAATTAACAAAGAAGACTTAAACCGCATCTGGGTGATGCGCCGCGTTCTCAATCCGCTCTCGCCCGTCGAGCAGATGGAAGTCGTGCTTGAACGCTTGAGCAAGACAAAAGCCAACTCGGAATTTTTGGCTTCGATGCAAAGTTAATTTTTTCGCCAATCGAAAATAGTCAATCGTGAATAGAGTCGTTATAATAAAAACGATTTTTCTATTCACGATTTCTTTTTTCTCGAAAAATGCGAGTTGCGGTTCTAGCTGCGGAAGCAGTTCCATATTCAAAAACCGGCGGTCTGGGCGATGTCGCGGGCGCTTTGCCGAAAGCGCTGCGGCGAGTCGGCGTTGATTCGCTACTGATTACGCCGCTTTACCGGCAAACCAAAGAAAATCTGCTCGACCATTTGGCGATTGACGATCTGCGAATTGACTGGCGCGGGCGCGAAGTTAGCGCGCAAGTTTACTATTCTGAGGCTTCGGGTGCGCCGACGTTTCTGATTCACGCGCCGGAAATGTTTTTCCGCGATTCGATTTACGGCTATCGGGAAGATTACGAGCGTTTCGCGTTTTTCAATCACGCGGCGATTGTTCTTTTGCGGCGCGTCGGTAAGCCTTTGGACATCGTTCATCTGAACGATTGGCATTGCGGCTTTGCGGCGGTCGAGATTGCGAAATTAAGGCGCTACGGAGACGGATTTTGGCGAAATACGCGGACGGTTTTTTCGATTCACAATCTCGCGTATCAAGGCGCGTTCGGAATGGAAGAGCTTTGGAAACTCGGCTTCGGCGACGATTTTAGCAGAAACGCTTTCGCGTTCGACGGCGCGGCTTCGGCGATGAAGGCGGGCTTGGCGGATTCGGACATGCTCTCGACCGTTTCTCGGCGTTACGGCTTTGAGATTCAGCAAGCGGAAAACGGCTACGGACTCGATTGGCTTTTGCGGCAGCGCAGCGACCGCTTACACGGCATCGTCAACGGCGTAGATTACGACGTTTGGAATCCAGAAACCGACCCGGAATTGCCTGCGCATTTCAGCGCGCACGATTTAAGCGGCAAACGCGAATGCAAACGCGCTCTACTTAATAAATTCTTTTTGCCGGAAAATCTCGACCAACCGATTTTTGCGAGCGTCACGCGGCTGACGGCGCAAAAAGGTTTTGAATTAATCCAGCAAGCCATCGGCGAGATTCTGGCGACGGGCGCGTATTTTATCGCGCTCGGTTCGGGAGCAAAAGAGTCGGAAGATTTTCTTCAGCGATTGAGAAACCACGCGCCGAATCAAGTCGGGATTTACATCGGCTATAACGAAACTTTAGCTCATCAAATCGAAGCGGGCGCGGATATGTTTCTGATGCCGTCGCGCTTTGAGCCGTGCGGTTTAAATCAAATGTACAGCTTGCGTTACGGAACAGTTCCGATTGTGCGCGCCGTCGGCGGTTTGGACGACACGGTGGGAAACTTCGACCGGGTGAGCGGCGCGGGCAACGGCTTTAAATTCGATGAGTTTCGCGCCGATAAATTCGTCGAGAAAATCTACGAAGCATTGTTTAATTATCACGAGCCAGAAGTCTGGCGGCGGATTCAGGGCAACGGAATGACGATTGATAATTCCTGGGAAAACGCGGCGCGGAAATACGTCCGGCTTTATCAAATGACGAGGGCGTAAAATGTTCAGCTTAAAAGTTCGCGGCGACATCGAATTGCGTCCGGTCGCCGAACGAGATGCCGAAGCGATTCTTGAAATCGTCAAGAGAAACTATGAGCATCTGCGTCCGTTTCTGCACTGGGTAACTGAAGACTACTCGCTCGAAAGCGCGCGGGAATTTATCGGGCAAGCGCAAAAAGCCGCCGAAAACACGAGCCTGACGTTCGGCATTTTTTATCACGAAAGAATCGTCGGTGTAATCGGTTTTGTAGTTTTCAATTGGCAAAGCCGCCGGACGGAAATCGGCTACTGGATTGATAAAAATTACGAAGGCAAAGGAATTGTAACCGATGCGTGCCGAGTTCTGATAAATTATGCTTTCGCCGAACTCAAAATGAACCGCATCGAGATTCACTGCGCGACGGAGAATACGAGAAGCCGCCAGATTCCCGAACGATTAAATTTCAAACTCGACGGCGTTTTGCGCCAATCCGAATGGCGACACACGCGCTTTTTCGATATGGCGATTTATTCGCTGCTGGCGGAAGAATGGAAATAAAAATCGGCATCGAAAAACGAATAATTGAATGATAAAAAATACCGTCAAAAAACTTATTCCCGCATCGCTTCTCGAATGGCGCAGGCGAAAAGTTTCGGCTGAAAATCAGCGCCGATTCGCGGACAAATCGGTTGCCGAAACTTTCGGCGAAATCTACGAGAAAAACGCCTGGGGCGGCGCCAAAGGAGAATTTTATTCGGGCGACGGCTCAACCGCGGAATACGCCGACGCTTACGCCGAGACGGTTCGCCGATTCATTCGAGAAAATAAAATCGAGCGCGTCGTGGATTTGGGCTGCGGGGATTTTCGCGTCGCTGCAAAATTTGTTTCCAAAAATTTTCATTACACGGGCTGCGATGTCGTCTTTTCTTTGGTCAGACATCTGAACGAGAAATATAAAAACGAAACGACGGAATTTCGCTGCGTGAACATCGTCGAGGACGCGCTTCCCGACGGCGATTTGTGTTTGATTCGGCAAGTTTTGCAGCATCTCTCGAACGCGGAAATCGAGCGCGTTTTAGAGAACGCCCGTAAATATAAATTTATAATAATCACGGAACATTATCCGAATCCGAAAAAGCAATACGCGCCGAATCTCGATATTCCGCACGGTCCGAGCGTGCGCGTGCAGTTCGATTCGGCGGTCGTGATGGATGCGCCGCCGTTTAATTTGCCGAACGTAAAATTACTGCTCGATGTCGAAGCGGAAGAAGGAACGCGAATCAAGACGTTTGTCGTAACTAGCGAGTAATTATGAATTGCTAATTTATGCTTTGCGTTACTTTCGTAATTTGAAATTCATAATTCGTAATTTGATTGAAATTTATGATTATTGTGATTATCGGCGCGCAATGGGGCGACGAAGGAAAAGGAAAAGTCGTTGATTTGTTAGCCGACCGCTTCGACATCGTGGCGCGTTACCAAGGCGGACACAACGCCGGGCATTCGGTTTACGTCGGCGAACGGGCGTTTGTTTTGCGCCTGCTGCCGTCGGGAATTATTCACGCGGATTCGGTGTGCGTTCTCGGCAACGGAATGGTGATTGACCCGAAAGCGTTTTTCGAGGAAGTTGATCAGATGACTGCGCAAGGGGTTTCCATCACGCCCGAACGGTTGAAAGTGTCGAGCCGGGCGCATTTGATAATGCCGTATCATCGCGCGCTTGACCATACTTCGGAAGAGCGTCTCGGAAACGAAAAAATCGGCACGACTCTTCGCGGAATCGGTCCGGCATACGAAGACAAAGCGGGCAGGCGCGGCGTTCGCGTAGCGGACGCGCTCGTGCCGGAAGTTTTAAAACTTCGGGTCGAAAGAAATCTCGAAGAAGCCAACCGCATCATCGTTCTCTACGGACAGCCGCCGCTTCGCGCCGACGAAATTCTCAATGAAATTTCGCCGCTCGTCGAACGTCTGCGCCCGTTCGTCTGCGAAACTTCGCATTTTCTCGCCGAAGCGAAAAAGCGCAGTAAAAAGATTTTATTAGAAGGCGCGCAGGCGACTTTGCTTGACGTTGACCACGGAACTTATCCGTATGTCACGTCGTCGAATCCGACGTCGGGCGGCGCGGCGGTCGGCGCGGGCATTCCGCCGCATCACATTTCCGGCGTTCTGGGAATCGTCCGCACTTACGCCACGCGCGTCGGCGAAGGTCCGTTTCCGACCGAAATGCTGGACGCAGAAGAAGCGACGGCAAATTTAATCCGTCAGCGCGGCAACGAATACGGCTCGGTCACGAAACGCCCCAGACGCTGCGGCTGGTTCGACGCGGTGGCAACGCGCTACGCCGCCGAACTCAACGGTTTCGATTCGGTGGCTCTGACCAAACTCGACGTTCTCGACGCGCTCGACGAAATAAAAGTCTGCGTCGGTTATGAAATTGACGGCGAACGAGTAGAAACTTTCCCGGCGGTTTCGCAGGATTTACTGAAAATCAAACCGATTTACGAAACGCTTCCGGGCTGGAAATCGGAAACTTTGGGCGCGACGAAAATCGAAGATTTACCCATAAAGGCGCGCGAGTATGTCGAGTTTTTATCCGCGTCAATCGGCGTGGAAATCGGTTTAATCTCAACCGGACCCGAACGCGACCAGACGATTATTTTGCCGGATTCGGTGATGGAAAACTGGTTTAAGGCTTAACCGGCGCGAGAAATATTCGAGGCGAAACTTGCCAACTCTAATCCCAATCTGTAAAATCGTAAATTCGATCGGAAGTTAGACAACGCGCTAAACTTCCTTTGGAAATGTGGTCCGATAGCTCAGTCGGTAGAGCAAATGGCTTTTAACCATTGGGTCGAAGGTTCGAGTCCTTCTCGGATCACCATTAATATCGATAGTTTAGGGCATCCTTTTAGATGTCCTTTTCTTGTTTTTTGTGCGAGATTTGTGCGAAACATTATTTTGTACCGTTTTTCTTCAAACATATTGCCTCTAACTCGTTTGTAGCTTCTCTCTGCATAGTCGGTAAAACGTGGCTATAAGTATCAAGTGTCAGCACTATAAATGCATGTCCGAGACGTTCAGAAACAATCTTTGGATTTATACCCGCCGAAAGCAGTAGCGTCACTGTGATATGCCGTAAATCATAAAGCCGAATGTCGGGTAACATTGCCTTTACAAGCAAAGGCTTAAAATGCCTGCGAAATAAGTTTTTGTGTTGAATCGGTGTTCCGACATTTGACGCGAAAACCGTATCAAAATTCTGACACGCTGCGCCAAGTTTTAATCTATTTTCAAGTTGAATTTTCAAAATGGCGCATTCAGCAAGCCGTTTGTCTAGAAATTCATTCAAAGTCATTGTAGATGACTGAACATATACGCCTGAATCTTTTTCGCGTAAAACTTCCGTCAATCAGAGTTTATCCATTTTCATTTTCATTTTGATACGGATTTCTCATTCGTCCGGCGAGATTTGCTACCGCTGCGATGAGTTCAGCGGATTCAACCGGCTTGGCAATATGCATTTGAAACCCCGAACGCAGCGCCTGCACGCGGTCTTCGGCTCTGGCATAAGCTGTTAAAGCTACTGCCGGAATATTGCCGCCTTGCTCATTTGAGAGGGCTCTAATCTTGCGAATTAAGGAATACCCGTCTTCTTCCGGCATACCAATGTCGCTGATTATAACATCGAATATCTCACGCTTAATTAGTTCAAGTGCTGCGACTGCGGAGCTCGCTGTCGAAACTTGAGCTTCGCATGATTCGAGTACAAAATTTAATAAATCTCGCGAATCAGCTTAGTCATCTACAAGCAGGACGTGCAGACCAGATAGTTCAGGCGGGCAATTCACAATTGAACCGTTCTGTGTCGTTGGATGCACGCGGGGCAAATCTTCTTCTGGTTCCAACCGGATTGGTAGAAGCGGAAGACTGACAATGAACGTTGAGCCTAGTCCTTCTCCCTTGCTTTCAACCGAAACAGTTCCACCGTGTAGTTCGACAAGCTGTCGGACAATAGCAAGTCCTAATCCAAGACCACCGTGACGCCGCGTCATTGACCCATCAGACTGGCGGAACCTATCAAACACATATAGCAAAAATTTCGGCTCAATGCCTTTGCCCGTATCGCTGACGACAATCTCGACATGTGAATTGACTCGTTCAAGTCGCACCTGAACGCGCCCGTCTTTAGGCGTAAATTTAATAGCATTCGAAAGTAGATTCCAAACTACCTGTTGAAGCCGGTCGGGGTCTCCTGAAATCAATGCCGCTTCTGGGTCGAGCAAAACTTGAATGCGAATGTTTTTGGCTTCGGCAGCCGGTCGCGCTGCGTCAACCGCCGCAGAAATTACGCTCGACAAATCAACCGCGCGTACATCTAGCCGGAGTTTTCCCGTAATAATACGGGACACGTCCAACAGGTCTTCAATCAGTTGATTTTGTGACCTTGCACTGCGCTCGATGATAGCGAGCGCTTTTTGCCTCTGGTTCTGGTCGAGATTGTCGTTCTGAAGCATTTGCGACCACCCCAAAATGGCATTGAGCGGCGTTCTCAGCTCATGAGAAAGCGTAGCCAGAAACTCATCCTTCAAACGATTGGCGGATTCAGCCTGCTTGCGAGCCTCAACTTGTTCGGTAATATCAACTCCGTGACCAAAAATTCCGGTAACCTTTTTATCACGGTCAAATATCGGTTGATAAACAAAATCAAAATACCTTTTTTCTAACGCGCCTCCCGGCTGGCGTTGAATCTCGACCGGCAGTTCACGACCAATAAAAGGCTCACCCGTTCGATAAACATTATCGAGCAATTTAAGAAAACCTTGTCCTTCAAGTTCCGGCATTGCTTCGCGCACTGGTTTTCCGACAACCTCGCGGCGTCCGATTAGTTGCAAATATGCCGGGTTAGCCATTTCGAAGATGTGATTCTCGCCTTCAAGAGTGACAACCAAAGCAGGTGCATGAGTAAAAAGATAAGCGAGTCTTGACCGCTCGGCTTCGAGTTGTTTGAGCGATTGTTGCAACTCCTGTTCGGCACGGTTGCGTTCTGTTTCCAAACGGCGACGTGTTGTGATGTCGTTGAACAATACGGCGACTTGGCGACTGTTTTCATCTCCGACCCGAAAAGCGAAAACATCAAACCAACGTCCCATTACTTCCGAATCTTCGACAAATCGTATCGATTCGCCAGTCAAGGCAACGCGCCCATAAATCTCAAACCAGCGTGATTCAAGGTTGGGGAGAAGTTCTCGCATTGTCCTGCCATGCGCTTCTACAAGTCCCGTCTGTTTCTCAAAAGTTGGATTGATTTCAACAAAGCGGTAATCAATCGGTTGATTGTTTTCATCGAAAATCAGTTCAATGATGCAAAAGCCTTCATCAATCGAATTAAAAAGTGTTCGATAGCGTTTTTCCGATTCGAGGATTTTCTCTTCCGCCTGTTTACGCTCGGTGATTTCGATGACAATGCCTACCATGCGTACTGGCTTCTCATCAACCGTGTGGTAAATGTTGCCTTGCGCTTCAATCCAATGAACGCTCCCATCCGCCCAGACGATGCGACATTCGAAATGCCATTCTTTCTGCTCTGATAATGCTTTACCGAATTTGCGCTCAACTTCTGCGCGGTCTTCAGGATGAACGAAAGTCAAGAACTTTTCATAACTCCAATCGGCAAACGGCTCGGTAGCGCCAAAACATTGGTCGTGAAGAAAGGAGCGTGTCGCCTGTCCAGTGGTCAAATCCAATTCCCAATCGCCAATATTCGCCGATCCAAGCACGAACTTTAATTTCTCGCGGCTTTCGCGCAGTTGCTCTTCCGCCTGCTTCCTTTTGCTAACATCGCGGAAATACACAGCCAAACCTTCTTTTGTTGGATAGAGGTGTAGCTCGACCCATTTGCCCGTCACGGGCGAGAGAGCCTCGAAATGCACCGGCTTGTGCTCGCTAATCGCTTCATCATGACGCCGCAGAATTTCGTGTCCTTTTAGCTTCGGAAGCACTTCCGTAAAGAAGCGACCAAGTATGTGCTCTTTCGGAATACCGAAGTAAGCTTCTGTTTGCGAGTTGACAAAAGTAAAGCGCCGTTCCATGTCAAGTATGAAGAAACAGTCGGTAATGCTTTCCAAAACATTTTCGAAGCGGCGTGTTGTTTGTTCGAGATTTCCCTCAACCCTTTTCTGCCCGGTGTCGTCGCGCATTACTTTGGCAAATCCACGCAGCTTGCCGTCCTCATTTTTGAGTGACATCAACATCCCGTTTGCCCAAAAGCGTGAGCCGTCTTTACGCTGATGCCAGCGTGTGTTCTCGGCAGAGCCTTCGCGCACGGCTGTCTCCTGCTCTTTGATGGGAATTCCTGCTGCCCTATCTTCCGGCGTAAAAATAATATCGCCTAGTTGACCAACAATTTCGTTTTCGGCGTAACCGAGCAGCTTTTCAACGCCTGGATTCCAACTGATAACGCGGCGTTCTGTGTCCATCACAAAAATGGCGTAAGCTTTGATGTTTTCAATCATCAAACGGAATAAATCCGCGCTTTGAGGCGAAGCCCCGTCATAGTTGTCCGGTAATTGTTGCTGCATCGGTTCTAAGAAATTCAACTAAATAGTTGAAGAAAAGGTTTGAGTATCGGATTAGAGTGTAGCATTGACGAATGAATTGTTAAATTAGTGAGTGTAAAACCAAAGTTCTAGTGATACTGTTGCCGAATTCATTTTAAGGGATATTTATCAAGTTGAATAAAATTATTCCGGTGATTTTGGGCGTAATTCACCTCAGTAGAATATTAAGAATTTGCATTTATTTGAGTTAAATTTTTGGTTTTTGAATTCGGCAACAGTATCGGGTCATTTATGACACGAGATTAATATAGCACCACAAGATTAGGATACTGTTCAATTTCTGCTTGTTTTGCCGTCGGTTTGCCGATTTGTTACGATTTTCTTTTGCTTTTACACGATGAGAGAAAACATACAAATCACGCGCCTCGAAAACGGCTTGACGATTCTCACCGACCGAATGCCGGATGTGCGTTCCGTGACGCTTGGATTTTTTTTCCGCAAAGGCTCGCGGCACGAGCCAAACGAACTGAATGGAATTTCGCATTTCATCGAACATGCCGTTTTCAAAGGAACGAAAAAGCGTTCGGCTTTGCAGATTGCGATTGAAACCGACCGCTTGGGCGGAAATCTCGACGCTTTCACGATGCACGAGGAAACGGGTTTTGCAATAAAAGTTGTTGACCGGCAAATCGCTAATGCTTTTGAATTGCTTGCCGATATGCTTTCAAATCCGCGCTTTGACGAACAGGAATTAAAGCGCGAACAGCGAGTTATCATTGAAGAAATAAAGATGACCGAAGACTCGCCCGAAGATTTTCTAGGCGAGATTTTTAATGAGAAACTTTTCCCGAATCATCCGCTCGGACTTTCGATTGCCGGAACGCCGAAAACAGTTAGAACATTCAATCACGAAACCACACAGAAATTTCACGCGCGATATTTCAGCCCGAACAATCTCATCGTCGCAGCGGCGGGAAATTTGGAACACGCGCAAATTGTCGAGTTAACCGAAAAAAGTTTCAACTTCAAGACCAAAAACCAAAAACCAAAAACCAAAGACCAAAAACCGAAAATCGCCGCGCCAATCGTCATCAAGAAAAACAGAAATCTCGAACAAGCGCATTTGATAATCGCCGCGCCGTTCGCCAGCGCAAAAAGCGAACGGCGTTACGCCGCCGACATTTTGGCAAACGCGCTCGGCGGCGGAACGTCGAGCCGTTTATGGCAAAAGGTGCGCGAGCAAAAAGGCTTAGCGTATTCGGTCGGCGCGAGCGCGGCGATGTATCAGGACTGCGGCGTGTTCCAGATTTACGCGGGAACTTCGCCGAAACAAACCGAAGAAGTTCTTGATATTTCCATCGCGGAACTGCGCCGCGTCGTTAAAAACGGAATCAAATCAGAAGAATTGGAGTTGATAAAAGAACAAACAATCGCTTCGATTTTGCTTGGTTTAGAAGATTCGAGCGTTCGCGCCGGAACGCTCGCTCGTCTGGAAATGGTTCACGGCAGACAAATTTCGCTGGAAGAAACGATTGAAAAAATCGAAGCCGTGACGCTCGAAGAAATCCAAGATTTGGCGCGAGAATTTTTTCAAACTGAAAAAATCGCGTTCGGCGCGTTGGGAAACTTGAACAATTTGAAAATAAGGCGCGAAAGATTGGAAATTTGATGCGAAGCGAAATTATCGGCGACAAAATAATTTTGAGAAAATACGAAATCGGTTTCGCGCCGCTTTTGTTTGAAGCGGCGAACGAATCGAAAGGCGGCGAATTTTCGCGCTGGATGCCGTGGTGTCACGAAAACTATACGATTGTAGACAGCCGAACTTTTATTGAAGGTCTCGAAGAAAAATGGCAGAACGGAAAGGATTTCGGGTTTGCGATTTTCGACGCTGGAACAAACGAATTTCTAGGCGGAACGGGTTTGAATCAGCCGAGCGTAATTCATAAATTTTACAATCTCGGTTATTGGGTTCGCGTCTCGCGACAAAATCGCGGCATTGTCAGCGAAGCGGCGCGGCTTTTAGCCAAAAGCGGTTTTGAAGATTTGCCGATTAATAGAATTGAAATTCTGACCGCCGTCGAAAATATTCCGAGCCAGAAAGCCGCCGAAAAATCCGGCGCGACACGCGAAGGCATTTTGCGGAAACGTCTGGTCATCGGCGACTGTAGAGTTCACGATGCCGTGATATTTTCGTTCATCCGCGAAGATTTCGGGCTGTAAATTAAGATTTATATTTAATTGGGTCAACCGCGCCTGCTCGCTCAAATCCGCGCAGTCGCAGCGTGCACGAATCGCACGTTCCGCAAGCCGCAACCTCGTTGCGGTAACACGACCAACTTAAGTGAAACGGCGCATTTAGTTCGATTCCCTTTTTTACGATTTCCGCTTTCGACAAATGAATAATCGGCGTGACGATTTTGATTTGCGTTTCGGGTTTTGTCCCGACTTCAATTGTCTTTTCAAACGCCGCGAAAAATTCCGGTCGGCAATCTGGATAACCGCTCGAATCTTCCGCGACCGCGCCGATATAAATCGAATTTGCCTTTAAAACTTCCGCCCAGCTCGTCGCAATCGAGAGCATATTCGCGTTGCGAAACGGCACATAGCTCGTCGGAATTTCGGCTGATTCAAGATTCGCCTCCGCAACTTCAATCGAAGCGTCGGTCAAACTCGAACCGCCGATTTTCGCCAGGTATTCAATCGAAACGGCGAGCCGTTTTTCGACCGTGTAAAAATCCGCGATGTCGTTAAATGCCTGTCGCTCGCGCCGTTCGGTTCGCTGTCCGTAGGAAACGTGAAGAAAAGCAATTTCCTGATTTTCCGTTTTAGCAATCGCGGCGGTGACGCACGAATCCATTCCGCCTGAAACTAAAACAATTGCTAACTCGTTCATCAATTTATTTCGCCAAACCGTCTTGCAAAATCTGCGACAACCGCCAAATCAAAAGCAGTCCTCGATTGTCCGGCACGTAGCGCACCGTTTCCATATCGTCAACGGTAATCGCCATTGCGATGCGTCCGCGCCTCGTGTAAATAATTCCGACGTCGCTTCGCAGACGGTCGAGCGCGCCGGATTTTGACGCGCTCGGAATGGTGTCGAGCAGATTGCGCCCGATGCCGTCTTTGTATTGCTGACGCCGCAGAATGTCGAGCATTTCTTTTGATGCTTCTTTTGAGACGACTTCGCCGCGTTCGAGCATTTCGAGCAGCTTGACCATATCTCTTGGAGAAGATACGCCGATGCCGAAAAGTTTGTTGAGCGGATCGCTTGCCGCTTTTGCGTCGCCGCCGCCGCCGATTTTTCTGAGAGATTTGGTTTGTTTTAAGCCGAGCGTGTCCATAAAATCATTCACGCTGTCGGTCGAAATTTTATCTAAAATCAAATTCGTCGCCGTGTTGTCCGAGACGACAATCATCAAATTCGTCGCCGTCCGCAAATCAATTTTCGCGCCCTCGGAAAACTCGCCCAAAATACCCGAACCGCCCTGTTTACCTTTTAACGTAAATTCGTCCGTCCAATTGATTTTCTTTTCGGCGACTTGACGGAAAACTTCCGTCATAATCGGTAGTTTTATAGTGCTTGCCGTGCGAACCTGTTCCTCGCTGCGGAGCGCGTAATCTCGTCCCGTGTCGAGATTCTTCGCGTAAATCCAGACTTTGCCGCTGAATTTTTCCGTTTCGTTTTGAATTTTTTCATTTAGAGTTTGCGCTCTGACGACGGGCAAAGGCGTTTGGGTCGGTTTCACTTTCTGCGCTAAAACCGCTTGCGAAATTACGAAAATAAACGCCGCCGCAAAAAATTTTCTGATCATAGTTTTATTAAACGCCGTGAACGTCCGCGCCCCAAATGTATTTGTGCAGTTGCAGATTGAGCCGAACTTTTAATCGGCTTTGCGCGACGGCTTCGGCAATCGCCGCGAGATTTTGAATGCCGAAAATCGGCGAGATTAAAATCTCTTTGGCGCGAGTTTCCAAATCATATTTATTAATTACGCTTCTCGCAAATTCCCAATCATTCAAATCGGCGATAACGAATTTTACTTCGTCTTTTTCCGCGTTCAATCGCGCCAAATTCGCCCAATGATTTCTCTCAGACTCGCCCGAAGCGGGACATTTTACATCCAAAATTATTTTAGCGCGTTCGTCAACCGTTTCGGTCGAAAAAAATCCGCCGGTTTCAATCAGAACTTCATAACCGTCGTCTAAAAGCCTGGCGATAAACGGGAAAACATTTTTCTGTGCGAGCGGGTCGCCGCCCGTTACTTCGACCAAGTTGCAGCCAAAATTTTTTAACCGGGCGAAAATTTCGTCGAACGAAATGCGCTCGCCGCCCGTGAAAGTGTAAACCGAATCGCACCAGACGCAGCGCATCGGGCAGCCGGTCAAACGAACGAACGCGCACGGTCGCCCCGCGTGCGAAGATTCGCCTTGAATCGAGAGAAAAATTTCCGTGATGCGTAAATCCATAAATTCAAAAGAAGAAATTAACAGGGATGAAAGGGATAAACAAGGATAAAGGAAAATTATCCCTTTCATCTGCTAAATCTCTGTTAATTTCTCTTCGCGTTCTATGAAGCTTTGCGTTAAAATTTTCCCGCGAGGAAAAATTTATGCGACCACAGTTGAAAAAATTTATCGAACAAATCGGCAAAGACGCGATTGCCGTTATTCCGGCGGCGCACGAAGTGACGCGCAGCTACGACACCGAGTTTAAGTTTCATCAGGACCCGGATTTTTATTATCTGACCGGCTTTCCCGAACCCGACGCGATTGCCGTCATTGACCCGTCGAACAAGAAAAATCCATACACGCTGTTCGTCCGACCGCGCGACCCGAAGATGGAAACCTGGTATGGCAGACGCGAAGGCGTAGAGGGCGCAAAGAAAAATTACGGTGCGGACAAAACTCTGCCGATTGAAAAATTTCCGCAGGAGCTGGCGAAAATGGTCAACGGACACGAAAAACTTTTCTACCGTTTCGGCGTTGACACAAAACTTGATCAGCAAATTTTAACTTATCTTTCGGCGCAGAGATTTCGGCGGCTGAAAACCGCGTATCCGCCGCACACGATTGTTGACCCGACCGTTTTGATTCACGATATGCGCCTTTACAAAACGCCCGACGAAGTTGAGTTGATGCAGAAATCGGCGGACATTGCGGCGGAAGCGCATATTTTGGCGATGCAGTCCGTCAAACCCGGAATGAACGAATCGCAAATCGAAGCGATTATCGAACATTATTTTCGGATGAACGGCGCGGCGGGCGTCTCTTACAATTCAATCATCGGCGGCGGCGCGAATGCGACGATTCTGCATTACGTCGAAAACAACGCGCCGCTTCGAGACGGAGATTTGTTATTGATAGACGCGGGCGCGCAATACCGAGGCTACGCTTCGGACATCACGCGCACGTTTCCCGTCAACGGGCGTTTCACAAAGGCGCAGCGCGACATCTACGACATCGTTCTCGACGTTGAAATCAAATGTCTGGAAGCGACACGCAAGGGAACGACGATTAAAGAACGCCAGAAACTTTCCATCGAACTGCTGACTGAAGGAATGAAAGAACTGGGACTTCTGAAAGGCAAGACGAAAGATTTAATCAAGAAAAAGGCTTACGAAAAATATTATATGCACGGCGTCGGGCATTATCTGGGACTCGACGTTCACGACGCGGGCAGATATTTCGCCGATCATCAAGCGAAAGAATCGCGTCCGTTCGCGCCGGGAATGGTCTTGACGGTCGAGCCGGGAATCTACGTTCCCGTTGATGCGAAAGATGCGCCCGCCAAATATCGCGGCATCGGCGTTCGCATCGAAGACGACGTTTTGGTGACTGAAGACGGCAATGTTAATCTGACGGCGAAAGTTCCTAAACAGGCGGAAGAAATCGAAGAGTTGATGAACGCCGCGAAGAAATAATTTCTTTGACACGAAACGAATGGAAATCGAAATCTTAGGCAGAAATCTCCCCGCGTTATTCGGCGCACTGCTCGTCGCTATTCTTTTCATCCAATCGGGACTCGACAAAGTTTTCGATTGGAAAGGCAATCTCGAATGGCTGACCGGGCATTTTTCCAAAACATTTTTGCGCGGAACGGTTCCGCCGATGCTCGGAACGATTACGCTGATGGAACTCATGACCGGATTTTTGAGTGCCGTTGGATTCGTCTATTTTATTATTGCGAACTCAACCGTTTTGATATTTTACGCTTCAATCCTCGGCGCGGCGTCAATCGTCGCGCTTTTTTTCGGGCAGCGCGTCGCCAAAGATTACGCGGGCGCGGCGGTTTTGATTCCGTATTTTATTCTGCTGATTGTTTTGATGTATCTGACCAATCCGTTTCAGAAAGTTTAATTTCGATAAACTTTTACCTCGACAAGCGGCTGATCGAAAAAGTCGCCGTGTATGCGTTGCGGTTAAGGCGGACGTTGGCTCTCGGAATCGGTGTTAGATTTGTTAAGTAAATTGCATAGCCTTCATAAGTGTCGCCTTTCGCGCCCAAGTTCGTATTTGCTTCAAATGTTACGGGCGCGCTGCCCGGTTTGCTGACTTGAACTTTTATTCGGGCGTTGCCGGCGTGGATGCAGTTCGCCTCGTCGGGACAGCGCGAATCTTCGATTAAGGAAACGAATTTGACGGTGATTTGACTACGCGAGGCTTTCTTTTGGTTGCCGACGAGAACTTTGAACGTTTGCGCGTTTTGCGCGTTTGTCTGAATCAGACTGCCGAACGCGAGCGTTAAAATCAAACTTGTAAATAATAATTTCATCGTGGTTTCTCCGAATCTGAAAGCAAATTTATTTGCCGCAGTTTGGAAGTTGGGCGATGCGTTCGCGTTGTAAAAAAATTAAATCAAATAAAAAGCCGGCTGACGAGCCAGCCGGCTTTTTTCAGTTTGTCTTTTTTGATTACTCGCCGAGATGCGAATAATTCGTGCCGACGGTCAACACGCTCGGAAAATGCGTTTCGTGCATTTCGTCAGCGTCAAGCGCGTGTCCGCAGACCGAGAAATTCAAGCCCGATTCGGCGAATTTCCTTTCGTCCACGAGCGCCTGCAAATTAACGCCGTCGAGAACCGATGCGATGTTCAGATTCGGGTTGGTTTTGCGCGGCAGTTTTTCCTCAGACATCGCCGAGTTATAAGCAAAGGTCGCCATAATGATTGACGATTGTTTCAAATCGTCTTCGATGATGCGGTCGTAAACGTCCTGCGTCGTGTGCCATGTGCGGGCGAAATATTCAATCGGGTCTTGGATGAATTGAAAACCGGGAAGCCCGACCGCATCGAACGCCTGATGGTCGGTTCCGCCCGTGCCGTTGACAGTCAAGGTTGACGCGCCCATATCTTTGAACGGCGCGAGGTATTCGCGGAAAATCGGTCTGAGGCTCTCGTTGCCCTGCATATAAATGCCGCGAATTCTGCCCGTGCCGTTGTCGAGATTGTAATACGCCGCGAATTTGTCGTAACCGGCTTTTTTGACGACGGCGCGCGGCGCGGCGGGTTGCCCCGGCGTGCGCGTGGGGTTTTCGCCGAGCTCGGCGAGATTTTTGGCGACGTAGCCGCGCGAGCCTAAAAGTCCCTGCTCTTCGCCCGTCCAGAGCCCGACGCGAATCGTGCGGCGCGGTTTGAAACCCGACGCTTGCAAAATGCGCATCGCTTCCATCACGACGGTGACGCCCGCGGCGTTGTCGGTCGCGCCCGACGCCGAATGCCACGAATCGAGATGCGCGCCGATCATCACGACTTCATCTTTCAAATCGGTGCCGGGAATTTCGGCAATCGTGTTGTAGCCTTGAAGGTCGTCCGCGTAAAACTGCGTCGCTAAATCAACCGTCATTTTCATCGGCGTGTTGTCTTTGATGAGCAGGCGAAACAGACGATTATACTGTTCGGTTTCGACGACGAATTGCGGAATAATGGCGGGCGCGTTTTTGGCGTAAACGCGAACTCCGCCGAATGGATTGGCAGCGTCAGCGGTTGCCGGCTGCGGAACGCTCGCGCCCATTACGCGAATAGTTCCCGCGTCAACGCCGAAACTCGGTTCGAGCAGAACCGCTGCGCCTTCTTCGTGGAAAAATCTAAACTTGCGGGCGTTAAAACGGGCAGCGGCAATTTGTTCGGGAGTCGCTTGAAATTGTTGCTGTTGATTGTTCGGCGACGCGGTTGCCTCGCTGAGTTGTTGCAGCTCTTTTTCGTCGCGGCGAAATGCGGTCGGCTTAAAACCCGGTTCGACCGGGCGCGGCTGGCTCGTTAAAACAATCGCGCCTTTGAGCTTGCCTTTGTATTTTTCGAGCGCGGCTTCATCCGCCGCGTCAACGTAAACGACATCGCCGGTCACTGCGCCGTTCGTCGAAGGCGACCACGCTTTCGGGTAGGCTCGGACAGCGATGTATTCGGGCGCGATGACCGAAATGGAAAAGCGCTTTAATTCCCATCCGCGTCCGAATTCGCCCCATGGGTCAACCGCCGCGTTTTTCATTCCCCATTTCGTCAACTGGTCGCGCGTCCAGACATTAGCGCGCTTTTGCGCGGGCGAATTAGTCAAACGCGCGCCGATCACATCGGTCAGATAACGCATCGTCGCCATCGCCTGCGAGCGGTTCATTCCTTCGTCTTTAAGTTTTGCCACCGTGTCATTCCCCGTTTGTGCCGGCTGCACCGCCGGTTGTTGAGCAAAAGAAACGGTCGGTGTGATAAAGGCGGAAAGCAGAAATGCCGCCGCAAATTTTCGTCGTAGCATTAATTTAACTCCTCATATAAATTTCCTAAAATGACTGACAGTTTAGATTGTCGGTTGAGTCCTTAGCTGTCTCGTGCTTTTTATACTCTACGAAATGAACAAAAGTTTCAAGGCGTAAGTTTGTTGATGAAAATTTCCGGAGATCAGATGCGTTTATTTTTTTTACATTGCCTGCGATTCAAAATGAAAACTACGGCGGTGTCTTTTTCAAACGGTTTTTCAGACTGTAAAGAAAGAGGAAAATAATTTTGGCGGCGCGCACGCCGCTGCGATTCTGCCGTTGAGATCGGAAGTTTGAGAAGATTGGAAATTTGATGTGTAAAGATAAATTCATTAAGATTCGGGAAACTCATTTGCGCGAAGTCCCAAAAGCAGGTCAGGAAATATATCGGCAGCAATATTTGAATTAACCGAATTCGATTATAAGCGAGTAAAACTATGAAAAATAGAGTGAAAAGATTCGACTTAAATAAATTGCTTTTAATCGCTTTGGCGTTGATTGGCGGATTTTCGGCTCTGACAAAAGTTTCAGCCGCGCCGGGCGATTTAGATTTTTCTTTTGGCGTGCAGGGGAGAAGGATAAAAACCGTCCCGAACTCGCAGCCGCAGAATGGGCATGATTTTTTTTCCGCGGACATCGTTATTCAGCCGGACGGGAAAATTCTGATTGCCGGTTACGCTTTTGATTCGAATTTGGGAGACAGCATGGTCATCGCGCGTTATAACGTCAACGGCACGCTCGATTCGGGTTTTGCTAATGGCGGCATTTTTCGTTACGAACATGGCAACGTCTATTCGACCGACAAATTATACGGCATCGCTTTGCAGTCGGACGGGAAAATTGTCGCCGCCGGCAGAGTGACTGTCGGAAACGGAAACCCGGCTTTCGCCGTGATTCGCCTGAACCCGAACGGCGCGTTTGATTCAACCTTCGGCACAGGCGGCATCGTCGTCAAAGATTTTTTCTCAAGCATTGACGAAGCGACCGAAGTGGCGATTCAATCGGACGGCAAAATTCTCGTTAGCGGCTGGGTAACACAGGGCGGAGTCAATAACGGCACAACTTACGACTTCACGGTTCTCCGCTACGATACGAACGGAAACCTCGACCCGACCTTCGGCAGCGGCGGCGTTGTTTTCACCGATTTCGGCGGGCGCGGCGACCTCGCGCAAGCATCTGTTTTGCAGCCGGACGGAAAACTTGTGGTGGCGGGCTGGGTTTCGGTTCCTAGCAGTCAATATGATTTCGGATTGGCGCGATACAATTCGGACGGCACGCTCGATGCGACGTTCGACGGCGACGGCAAAGTCGTTACATCAATCGGCAATAATCTATCCGAACTGGTGCGCGGAATGGCACTCGCACCCGGCGGAAAAATCGTCGTTACAGGCGATATGTATAACCCCTCGATTCCGGGCGGCAGCAGTGGGCATAGCGATATTGTCATCGTTCGCTACAATCCGAACGGAAGCCTTGACCAGAGTTTTGACGGCGACGGCAAATTTATTTACGACTCGAATACCAACGACCGAAACGATTCCGGCGAGGACACAATCGTGCAACCGGACGGAAAAATTCTAGTCGCCGGACAAAGCTATCTGCGACAGGTACAACAGGGCACCTCAGATGTGGACATGCTGCTGATGCGCATCAATGCCGGCGGCGGTTTGGATAACAGCTTCGGCAGCGGCGGCATCGTTTACACTGATTTCGGTCTTTTCGCCGGACCTTTTACCTCTCCTCGAAGCGGCGACAAGGGTTCAGCCATCGCTTTGCAGTCTGACGGAAAAATCGTCGTCGCCGGCGACAGCTATTTCGCCGGTGACACGACAGAAGTTCCATTAGGAAGTTTTAATAACCGGCTTGCCGTCGCCCGTTTTCAAAACGATATCGCTTCAAATTTGCCGCTCCGCCCCGTTTTCGATTTTGACGGTGACGGCAAAGCGGATGTTTCGGTTTTCCGTCCATCAAACGGCTTTTGGTATTTGAATAATTCGCAAACAGGATTTTATGCGGCGCAATGGGGCTTATCAAGCGACGCGCTCGTTCCCGGCGATTACGATGGCGACGGCAAAACGGATTTGGCGGTTTTCCGGCGCGGCGCGAACAGTGCCTGGTATATTTTGCAAAGCCAAACGAACACCGTCCGCACCGCGCAGTGGGGCGCGACTAATATCGAACAGCAGTTGCTTCTTTTTGACAGACCCGTTCCGGCAGATTATGACGGCGACGGTAAAACCGATTTCGCCGTCTGGCGTCTGACCGATAATTTATCCGAACCGGCGAGATTTTTGATTCTGCAAAGCTCGAACAATGCCGCCGGAGTCGGGCAATGGGGAAACAGTTCGGACACGCCGGTTCCAGCAGATTACGACGGCGACGGCAAAGCGGATTTCGCCGTTTTTCGGCACACACAGGGCGTCTGGTATGTGCTGAAAAGCGCTGACAACAATTTGTCGGCAGTTAATTTCGGAACAAGCAGCGACCAGCTCGTGCCAGCCGATTACGACGGTGACAACAAAACCGATTTCGCGGTTTTTCGAGAAGGAATCTGGTATCTGCTTAGAAGCCGCGACGGATTTACGGGGTTTCAATTCGGCACAGTCGGCGATAAACCAGTTCCCGCCGATTACGACGGCGACGGCAAAATTGATGTCGCCGTTTATCGAGGCGGCGTGTGGTATTGGCAGGGAAGTCTGACGGGTTTGAGAAGCGAGGCATTCGGCGCGGCGGACGATAAACCCGTTCCCAATGCTTTCGTGCGTTAGAGGCTTATTTGTTGTATAAAGAAAAATCCGTCAGGAACATTTCGCTTGAAATGTTCCTGACGGATTTTTAATAAACAAAGATGTTATTCGCCCAATCTTTCCTGCGCGATGCCGTTAATTTTTTCCCGCGCGTCTTCGTCTATCTCGCCGCCTTCGAACCACGAATCCACTTCTTCGACCGGTCTGCCGAGCGCGACCGCGACGTGCCGGTTGCTCGATTCAAAAACTTCGTTTTTCAGTCGCTCCAAATTTTTTCTGGCTTCTGAACTGTCACTCATTCGGTTTTCCCTCCCTGATTTATTTTTATTAGATAATGCCGCTTGGAGGAAAAGTTTTCAAGTCGGGCGCGTCCGGCAAACGGCAAATAAATCTTCTCTTGCGAAAAATTTCTCGAAGTGTAATGATTTTTCTTTGCAGGCGGGGCGGGCATTTTGCATCTAAATTGCAATAAGGAGATCAGATGAAATGATTGATGTTTTGGACAAAGAATTAGTTGGTGAAGAAGACGTAAATAACGAGCAGCAGCTCGAAAATTACTTGCGAATGTCCGACGCGGAAATCAGTGAACGCATTGAGCGCGCGAGAAAGAAGTTAGGCTCGCGTGTTGTCATTCTCGGTCATCATTACCAGAGAGACGACGTTATCGAACACGCTGATTTGACCGGCGATTCGTATCAGCTTTCGGTGATGGCGGCGCAGCGCAAAGACGCCGAGTTTATCGTTTTCTGCGGCGTGCATTTTATGGCTGAATCGGCGGATATTCTCGGGCAGCCGCACCAAAAAGTCATTTTGCCGGATTTGGGCGCGGGCTGTTCGATGGCGGATATGGCGACGGTCGAACAGGTTGAAGACGCCTGGGAACAATTGAGGGAAATCGGAGTTTTAAAGCAGAAAGTCGCGCCGATCACTTATATGAATTCGTCGGCGGCAATTAAGGCGTTTTGCGGGCGCAACGGCGGCGTGGTCTGCACTTCGTCGAACGCCGTGCCGCTGTTTGACGTTTATTTGAAAGAATACGACAAGATGTTTTTCTTTCCCGACCAGCATCTCGGACGAAATACCGGCGCGAAATTCGGCATCGCGCCCGAACAGATGGTGTTGTGGAATCCGTTTGAAGAACTCGGCGGCAACACCGAAGAAGAACTCCACGACGCGAAACTTATTTTATGGCGCGGGCATTGTTCGGTTCACGGCAGATTTAAACCTTGGCACGTCGAGCAGATTCGGAAGGCGGCGCCCGACATAAAAGTTTTAGTTCACCCCGAATGTATGCGCGAAGTCGTTGACATTTCGGATTTAAACGGCTCGACTTCTTTTATTATTAATACGGTCGCAAATTCTCCGTCCGGTTCCAAATGGGCAATCGGCACGGAACTAAATTTAGTTCTGCGGCTGCAAAAACAATTTCCCGACAAAGACATTCGCCTGCTCGCGCCCGACCTTTGTATGTGCGCGACAATGTACCGCATCGCGCCGCAAAATCTGGCGTGGGCGATGGACAATCTCGTCGCCGGACGCGTCGTCAATCAAATTAAGGTTGACGACGAAACAAAGCATTACGCGCTCGTCGCTTTGCAGCGAATGATAAATCTGACCGAGCAAAATCAAGAAAAGAAGAATTGAAACCACAGACAAGGACGGATAAACACGGGTAAAATCAAAAATAAATCCGTGTTTATTCGTCCCTGTCTGTGGTTAATTTTATGGCTGATATTCAGGACAAACTTCCCGAAAACACGCGCGGTAAATTCTACGTTGACCGGCAGTGTATTGACTGCGACGTTTGCCGCGACACCGCGCCGAAAAATTTCACGCGCTATGACGAAAACGGATATTCCTACGTTTATAAACAGCCGGAAACGCCCGAAGAATACGAATTGTGCGAAGAGGCGTTATTAGCCTGTCCGGTCGAAGCGATTGGCGATGACGGAAGTTAAAAACAGGGCGGCTGCGTTACGAATTTTTGCAGCCTTTTTTTATCTTTGGTATATTGCTGAGGTGGGTAAAAAAATCCTTTCAAAAGGCGCGAACATCAAAACTCACACCAAGCGGCGCGCTCGTCACGAACTTTATACATCAGTAAAATTAACACCAGAAAGCTATGGAAAAAGATTTGCGACAAAATGAACGAATCAACATCTCGCTTGAAGTAACGGTGGAATTCTCGTCTGGAAAACGCGAAGTTCGTATCAGCGACCTGAGTATGAGCGGCGGCTTTATTGACAGCATCGCTCCGGTCGTCGAAGGCGAGTCGGTAATTTTTACGGTTCGAATGCCGACAACCGGAGAATGGTTAAAGCTAAACGGAGAAGTAGTCTACGTTTTTCCGAACTCGGGATTCGGCATAAGATTTACCGACTTGACCGACGAAGAACAAAATCTTATCAAACAGCTTATCGTAGAGAGCGGCGGTCGCCCGTAAAGCCGCGCCGATTCAGCGTGACGGAAGAAAAGAGAAACATGATTGAAGCATTTATTTTTGACGTTGACGGAACGTTGATTGATTCAAACGATTTTCACGCCGAAGCGTGGCAGAAGGCGTTTGAAAAATACGACAAAAAAATTCCGTTCGACCGAATTCGCCCGCAAATCGGCAAAGGCGCCGACACGCTTTTGCCCGTGTTTTTAACCGAAAAAGAAATCGAAGAATTCGGCGACGAGATAGCCGAACTGCGCAGCGAAATCTTTAAAGACGAATACTTGTCGCACGTCAAACCGTTTCCGAAAGTGCGCGAGCTTTTTGAAAAAATCAAAACCGGCGGCGCTCGAATCGCGCTCGCCTCGTCGTCGAACGCAGACGAAGTTGAAGCGTATAAAAAAATTGCCGACATCAAGGATTTGGTCGAGAAATCAACTTCGGCGGACGACGCGGAAAAATCGAAACCCGAACCGGACATTTTTCGAGCCGCGCTCAAACTGCTTGGAAATCCCGCGCCCGAAACGGTTCTCGTTATCGGCGATACGCCTTACGATGCGGAAGCGGCGGCGAAAGCGAAACTCAAAATTGTCGGCGTTTTGTGCGGCAATTTTGCCGAAAAGGATTTGCGCGAAAAAGGCTGCGTCGAGATTTACCGGGACCCGGCGGATTTGCTGGCGAATTATGAAAAAATCGTCGCTTTGTAAAAAAAAACTAAATTAAAATTTTTATCATCTCGTCTTCAATCAAAACTTCGTAATTTTCGAGCGAGCAATTTTTCTTCGTGTAACATTCGCCGTTTCTGACATCGAAACGCCAGCCGTGCAAATCGCATTCGACGATGCCGCCGGAGAGCCGCGAATCGGCGAGCGGATAGCCTTTGTGCGGGCAGAAATTTTCTATCGCGTAAAATTTGCCGCCGACGTTAAACAGCGCGACTTCCGCGCCGTCCTTCAATTTTACGGTCGCGCCGCGCCCTGCCGGAACATCGGCTGTTCGCCCGACCGCGATTTTCTTTCCCGTCCGCACCGGCTTGCGTTTATTGTCGTAGAGTTTTCCCATCGCTTAATTTCAAATCTCGGATTTCAAATTTCCAGAATTAGTTTGGCTGAAACAAATGGCAAATCGCAAATTTCCTCGCTTGCTTTATTGCCCGCCGTCAAACAAAATAATAGAAAACCGTGTGTTAGCTTATGTTCTCTAAAATGAATGAAAAATCGGCTTCGGCAAAATCGCGCCTCAGGTGCCGGGAGATTATGACGGACAACGTGCTGACGACGACCGGCGTAATGTCTCTGCGCGATGCGGCGCAAATGATGAAAGACGGCGACATCGGCGTTTTGCCGGTTGTCGAACAAAAGACAAATAAGCTCGTCGGCATCGTGACCGACCGCGATATTGTCGTCCGCGCCGTCGCCGTCGGCAAAGGCGCGGACGCGATCGTGGCGGAAGCGATGACGACCGAACTCTTTACGGCAAAGCCCGACGATTTCGCCTTTGAAGCCATCCGCACGATGGGCGAGCGACAAGTCCGCCGCATTCCGATTGTTGACGAGGCGGGCGTTTTGCAGGGCATCGTTTCAATGGCGGACATCGCGCTCGAAATGGAAGACGAGCGCGAGATTGCCGAAACTCTGGAGGAGATTTCAAGCGGCGCGAGTTTTTGGAAAAAAGGATAATTAAATTTGCGATTTCAGATTTGCGACTTACGATTGATTAGAAATCCGCAATCCCAAATCCCAAATCCCAAATCCCAAATCCCAAATCGAAATATGGCTAAATCAATCAATCGTTACTTTCAATTTCTTGCTTCGTCAAAAGAAGTGCGACCTTCGGGCAGGCTTTGGTATCCGTCGGCGGACGTTTATCAAACGCCCGACGGCTGGCTCGTCAAAGTCGAACTGGCGGGCGTGTCGGCGGAAGATTTGGAAATTGATATTCAGGGAAATCAGCTTTACATCGCCGGAACCAGACGCGACAAAATGTGCGCCGCCGTCGGAATGACGTATCAGCAGATGGAGATCACTTACAGCAGTTTTGAAAAAACTTTGCAGTTTCCCGCGTCCATCGAAGGCGCGAGCATCGAGCATAATTTTGAAAACGGTCTGCTGATAATCCGTCTGTGGAAAGGCGAACGGACAAAGCCTTGAGCCTCAATGACATCTTAGTAAAACTTAAATTTTATGGCAGAAGAAACAACAAAAAATCTAAACGAACCGACAAACGCCGCGCCCCAATTTGAAATGGCGGTTTTGCCTCTGCAAAACACAACCTTGTTTCCCGAAACCGTCGTGCCGCTTTCGGTCGGGCGCGAGCGTTCGGTCAAAGCGGTCGAATTCGCTCTCTCGACCGAAGAAAAACTTATCTGCTGCATCACCCTGAAAAACCAGGACGTGACCGGACAAGAGGCGAAACCCGTTGACCTTTACGAAGTCGGGACAATCGTCAATATCAAACGAATGATGCGCGCCGACGGCTCGATGCAGCTTATCGTGCAGGGCGTTGACCGCGTGCGTGTTTTATATTGGGCGCAGGAACAGCCGTTCATCAAAGCGAAAGTCGAGAAACTGCCCGATTTGACGATTACCGATAACGAAAATGTCGAAGCGTTGAAGCGCAACATTCAAGGTCTCGTGCAGGAAGCGCTGGCGATGCTGCCGCAGGTTCCGCCGGAAATTCGGATGGCAGTCATCTCGCAGACTAATCCGGTTCAATTGTCTTATTTTCTCGCGTCGGTTCTCGATTTGGGCGTGGAAACCGAACAGAAAATGCTCGAAGCCGCGACGATTGACGAATTGCTGACGCTGACGCACGCCGCTCTCGCCAAAGAAGTCGAGATTATGCAGATTCGCTCGAAAATTGCGACCGAAGCGCAGGGCGAAATGGACAAGGCGCAGCGCGATTACATTCTGCGTCAGCAGATGAAGGCGATTCAAAAAGAACTCGGTGAAGACGAAAGCGGAGAAAAAGCGGAAGCCGCGCAGCTTCGGGAAAGATTAGACCAGGCGGATTTGCCCGAAGAAGTTCGCAAGGAAGCCGAGCGCGAACTGCGCCGAATGGAACAACTGCCGCAAGCCGCGCCGGATTATCACGTGATCCGAACTTATTTGGAATACGTTCTGGATTTGCCCTGGAAAAAATCGAGCGAGGAAAAACTCGATTTGGTTGAAGCGGCGAAAATTCTCGACGAAGACCATTACGGTTTGGAAGATATTAAAGAGAGAATTTTAGAATCATTGGCGGTCGTTAAACTGCGACCCGATTCAAAAAGTCCGATTATTCTTTTTGTCGGACCGCCGGGCGTCGGCAAAACTTCTTTGGGGCGTTCGATTGCCCGCGCTCTGGGACGCGAATTTGAACGAATGAGTTTGGGCGGTATGCGCGACGAAGCCGAATTGCGCGGACATCGCCGAACATATGTCGGCGCGATGCCGGGCAGAGTTATTCAATCTTTAAGGCGCGTCGGCGTGAATAATCCGGTGCTGATGTTAGACGAAATTGACAAGCTCGGCAACGATTACCGGGGCGATCCGGCTTCGGCGCTTTTAGAAATTCTCGACCCGCAGCAGAACAATACTTTCCGCGACCATTACCTCGATTTGCCGTTCGATTTGTCGAAGGTTTTCTTTATTGCGACGGCGAATCAACTCGCGCCGATTCCGGTTCCGTTGCGCGATAGAATGGAAATCATTCAGCTCGCCGGATATTCGGACGCCGAGAAATTAAACATTGCCAAAGAATATCTGATTCCGCGGCAGATAAAGGAAAACGGCTTGACGGCGGAACAGCTTGAAATTACCGACGACGCGGTAAATCTCCTTACGGCGCGCTACACGCGCGAAGCGGGCGTCCGGCAACTGGAGAGAACCGTCGGAAATCTGGCGCGAAAAGTCGCGCTCAAGGTCGCGCAGGGCAACACCGATAAAGTCACAATCACGGCGAACGACGTAAAAGGCTATCTCGGCGCGGCGCGTTTTTACCCGGAAGAAGCCCGCGCGGAATTGCCCGCCGGAGTTGCGACCGGAATGGCTTGGACCGAGATGGGCGGCGAGGTTTTGTTTATCGAAGCGACCGCGCTGCCCGGCGGCGGCGGTTTGACTTTAACCGGACAGCTCGGCGACGTAATGAAAGAATCGGCACAGGCGGCGCGCTCGTATCTCTGGTCGCACGCCTCGGAATTCGGAATTGACGCAGGCGCGATAAAAGGCAACGGCGTTCATCTGCACGTTCCGGCGGGCGCGATTCCGAAAGACGGTCCGAGCGCCGGCGTTACCATGGCTTCGGCGCTGGCGTCGCTTTACACAGGCAGAAAAGTTCGCTCAGATACGGCGATGACCGGCGAGATTACATTGTCGGGTCTTGTATTTCCCGTCGGCGGAATAAAAGAAAAAGTTTTGGCGGCGCACCGTGCCGGAATTCGCCGGATAATTTTGCCGGAAAGAAACGAAGCCGATACGGATGATATTCCGGAAGACGTTCGCCAGGAGTTGGAAATTATCCCGGCAAAGCGCGTCAGCGACGTTCTCGGCGCGGCTTTGGAATCAGAAGTAACGCAGCCGTTGCCGATTGAAAATTATGACGGCGTCAATCCTAATCTGAGCCGCGCCGAACACGACGCGGGCGAGCTGCTGATTGCTAAGGAGAACTAAAGACAGTTACGCATCCGAATCTTTTACGAAAAGGGCGAGTTTAATCACCGCCCTTTTTATTTTTGAGCGCGCTAGACAAGCAATGGTGCAACGAAAAATGCGCTTTTAATGCGGGTGTTTTTCGTTATCCTTTACTTTTTACCCGACTTGTTGAAAAAAAAATTGAAAAGCGCAATTTTTAATTAGCAAATTTCACGAAATGCAGTATATTCTAAATAGTTTAGTGCGCGTCGTGAGTTGCCTTTCCTTAAGCCGCTACTCTGATTTCCCCGAATAGAGAAACTTTTGGGAGCAGTTTTCCCGACCCGCCGAATTTTGTAAAATCAATTTTAAGATACGAACCTTTTAACAAATGGCATTTAAATCTTTATTCAGTTTGTTTTCGAGCGATTTGGCGATTGACCTCGGCACGGCGAACACGCTCGTTTACGCGAAAGGGCGCGGCATCGTCGTGTCCGAACCTTCGATTGTCGCCATCAACAAAGTGACCAATCAGGTCGAAGCCGTCGGGCGGGACGCCAAAGAAATGCTTGGCAGAACGCCCGGCAATATCGTGGCGATTCGCCCGATGAAAGACGGCGTGATTGCGAATTTTGAAGTGACGGAAAAAATGCTCCAGCATTTTATACGGAAAGCGCACAACGGAAAAAGCTGGGTACGCCCGCGCGTCGTTATCGGTATTCCTTCGGAGATTACACAGGTCGAGCGCCGCGCCGTCGAAGATTCGGCGTATCGCGCCAAAGCGAGCGAAGTTTATTTAGTTGAAGAAGCGATGGCGGCGGCAATCGGCGCGGGTCTGCCGATTACCGAGCCGCACGGGAATATGGTCGTGGACATCGGCGGCGGCACGACCGACATCGCCGTCATCTCGCTGTCGGGCATCGTTTACTCGCGCGCCGTGCGCGTCGCCGGCAACGAGATGGATGAAGCGATTACGCAGTTTATCAAACGCAAATACAATCTGTTAATCGGCGAGCGCACCGCCGAAGCCATTAAAATCGCGCTCGGTTCGGCGTTTCCGCTCGAAGAACCGCTTTCGATGGAAGTGCGCGGGCGCAACCTTATCGAAGGAATTCCGAAAACCATCACCATCTCCGACGAAGAAATCCGCGAAGCGCTGTCGGATTCGGTGGCGACGATTATTAACGCCGTACGCGTCGCGTTAGAGCGCACGCCGCCGGAGCTTTCCGCCGATATTGTCGAACGCGGAATCGTTTTAACGGGCGGCGGCGCGCTGCTGAAAAATCTCGATAAGCGTCTGATGATCGAGACGGGCTTGCCGGTCGTTATCTCCGACGACCCGCTCTCAAGCGTGGTTTTGGGAACGGGCAAGATGCTTTCGGATTTTGAACTCTTGAAGCGCGTGAAATGGGACAACACGATGATGACGGGAGGATGAAAGGGATGAAGGATGAAGGATGAGGGATGAATAAAAACAAAGCGCGAAGCGTTTCTTAACTCATTCTTCATCCTTCATCCTTCATCCTTCCGCAACGATGGTTGAGCGAAGTCAGAAGGAAGTTTGGAAAATAACGCCGTGGGTAATGCTGCTTTTGCTTTTGGGCAATTTTGCGTTGATGGCGTTCGACGCGCGTGAAGCGAATTCGCGGCAGCGCGTCATTCGCGTTTGGGCGCAAACATCCGCCGATTTTGTTCAGTCGCCCGTCACTTTTATCAGTTCCGCCGTGACCAATTATTTTTCCTCAATCTCTTCGATGCGAACCGCACAGAGCGAAAACGATGCGCTCAAACAGCGCGTTCAGGAACTCGAAGTCGAAGTTCAAAACAGTAAAAGTTTGGCGTTTGAAAACGAACGCCTGAAATCGCTGCTCGAATTAAAATCCGAGACTGCTTACCGGTTTCTGCCCGCGCAAATCATCGGGCGCGACACTTCCGCCTGGTTCGACACCTCGATTATTAATCGCGGCAGTCTTGACGGCGTGAAATTGAATATGCCGATTGTCACCAACGGCGGTCTGGTCGGCAGAGTCACGGCGGTCAGTCCGCTGACGGCGCAGGTTTCCCTAATCACGAAAGACAAATCCGGTTTGGGCGCGGTCATCGGCGCGCTCGGAACGTCGAACGCGCTCGGCGTGGTCAGCGGCACCGGCAAACGGGAAATTTTAGAGATGGGTTACGTGCCGGGCAGCGTCGAGGTGAACGTCGGCGAAAGCGTTTACACGACCGGGCAAGACGGGATTTACCCGGCGGGTTTGAAGCTCGGCGAAGTCGCGGAAGTCCGCGCGGGTTCGGCGTCCGAAGCGTTGAAAATCTTTATTCAGCCAAGCGCGAAATTATCTTCGATGCAGGAAGTCGCCGTGCTGATTTACGAGCCGCCGGCGCGCCCGGAGTTTGATAAGTCTTTGCCGAACGCTAATAAGAAAAAATGAATTTCGGGTTTTGAGCTTCAGGTTTCTCCACCGATTGACCTGAAACCTAAAACCCGAAACTTTTGAGAATGGAACATGTAAAAATCACAACCGCCTTAATCGTCGCCGTGCTGCTTCAGTGGACGCTTCGCAACGTCGCCGAACCGCTGGCGTTCATTGATTTTCCTCTAATTATCGTCGTCTATGCGGCGCTGCAGGGAAGCTCGATCAGAGCCTTGTTTTACGGAACCGCGGCGGGCATCGCAACGGACGCTCTGAGTTACGGACTGCTCGGCGCGAACGGCTTCTCGAAAACCCTCGTCGCTTTCGTCGTTGCCGAGATCGTTCGGCGCGTCTATGTGGACAACCTTCTTCTCAGAATTCCCGTCATAGCGGGCGCGTGTTTATTGGATGATTTGGTTTATTACGGTATGCACCGTCTGCTCGGTCAAGAGCCGACCGGAGAATTCGTCACGACTCTCGCTTACACGGTCATCGGAACGACTATCGCCGGAACGATTATTTACTTGCTTTTAGACAGCTTTTTCGCGGAAAATGTAAAGAACCGAAGACGCGAAGTTTTTACGGCGCGTCGTCAAACCCGTCGGCGCAATCCGATTCGACTGGGCAATCGCCGATAGCCCGAAATTCATCCTAAAAACGGTTTTTTGAATCTATTTTGGCGAGTCGCAAACGGATTTTGCCTGCTCCCAAACTCCCAAAAACATTTTCCCGCCTTCCAAAAACATTTTGCAGGGCTGGAAAAACATTTTGCGGGGCGGTAAAAAGTCTTTGGAAGACGGGAAAAACATTTTGGAAGGCGGGAAAATGTTTTTCCCATCTCCCAAAAAGTCTTTGGAAGGCGGCGGGAACTCTTTGCGGGGCGGTAAAAAGTTTTTGGGAGCAGTTGGAACAAAGCAGAAAAGGAAAGATTTAAGATAAAAAGATGAAACTAAACGACCAGGCGCAAAATTTGGGTGTCAGAGTCGGCGCGATTCAGGTTATCGCGTTTGTTTTTCTGGCGATTCTCGGCGTGCGGCTGTATTATTTGCAGCTCGTCAAAGGCGAGTATTACAGCGACAAAGCAGAGAATCAGCGCATCCGTCTGATTCCGATCCCCGCGCCGCGCGGCGCGATTTTCGACCGCAACGGAAAGCTGCTCGTTGACTCACGCCCGACGTATAACGTCACTTTATCGAACGAGCCGATTAAAAAAATTGACATCACCGAACGCTTCGAAGATTACGCGGGCGGTTTGAACGTTGACCGCCAATATCTGGTCGAGCGCATCAATCTGATTAGAAAACAGCCGGGTTTTGAAACGATGGTTTTGAAGGAAAACGCCACGATTCAAGACATCGCCTGGGTCAAAGCGCACGAAGAAGAATATCCCGAACTGCGCATCGAACTTCAGCCGCAGCGTTTTTATCCGCTCGGCACGGTTTTGGCGCACGTTCTCGGCTACGTCGGCGAAATCAGCCCGAAACAGCTTGAAAAACCGGAAGTCATCGAAAAAGGTTTTCGTCCCGGCGATATTATCGGCAAAGGCGGACTCGAACAGTCTTACGACGAATTTCTGCGCGGCAAGCCCGGTTACCGAAAAGTCATCGTTGACAGTCGCGGGCGCGTTCAAAGCGAACTCGAAACCGTTCCCGCGCAAGCCGGTCAGGATTTGGTGACGACGATTGACCTTGATCTGCAGATGGCGGCAGAAGAGCAGCTCGCTAATTCGGCGACCAAACGCGGAACGATTGTGGCGATGGATCCGAACAACGGCGAAGTTTTAGTGATGGCTTCGGCGCCGTCGTTCGACCCGAACGCGTTCGTCACGCGCATCGCCACGCCGGAAGGACGCCGCGAAATCGCCGGTTATTACACGAACGAGCAGCGCCCGCTTTTGAATCGGGCGATTCAGGGGCGCTATCCGCCCGGTTCGACCTGGAAAATTCCCGAATCAATCGGCGCGCTGCAGCAGGGCGTGATTACGGTCGCCCAATCAAACGTCGCCTGCGGCGGCGGCATCACCATCGGCAACAAATTCACGCGCTGTATGGGCAGCCACGGCTCGCCGCCTCTGAGCTACGCGATCACGCGTTCGTGCGACGGTTATTATTACCGTTTGGCTTTAAAGATGAAGATCGAAGGCTTGATCGAAATGATCGAAGAATTTGAATTCGACAAGCGGACGGGCGTTGATTTGCCGAACGAGAAAGTCAGCCAAACGCCGAAATCGTGGATGCCGAGCGTTGTCAAACGCGAAGGCAAATGGAGCGACATCCGCACGGTTTATGCGTCAATCGGACAGGACACGGTCGTCGCCACGCCGATTGCGATGCTGCGCGCCATCGCGCCGGTCGGCGTCGCGGGCAGAATGTATGTGCCGCATTTTCTAAAAGAGTTTAAGGCAATCGCCGCGGTCGGCGACGAAGGCAGCCCGAATTACATTCCGGCGAAACCGAGTTTCGGATATAGCCAGCCGGAACCGAAAATTATCGAGATGACCGCCGACCAAAACAAAATTATGGTTGACGGGATGCTCGGAGCCGTTAACACGCCGGGCGGCACGGCGGGCGGCGCCAGAATCGAGGGCTTTGATGTCGCCGGAAAAACCGGCACGGCACAGGTCGCCGAACTCGGCAAAGATGTGGGCGCGAACAAAGACCACGCCTGGTTCGTCTCGTTCGCGCCCGCGCCTAAACCGGAAATCGCCGCCATTGCTTTGATTGAAAACTCCGGTTTCGGCGGTAGAAATTCGGCTCCGGCAGTTAGAGCCGTGTATCAAGCGTATCTAGCGAAACACCGTCCGGAAATCGCGGACGCGGCAAAAGAAGGTTCACAAAAGAACGCTGACCGCCAATCGAGCGGGGCTGTAGATTGATAACTAAATTATGGTGGCAGTTCTCGAAAAACGTAATTTAAGAGATTTCGATTGGCTGACGGCGACGCTCGCCGTCGCCATTGTTTGCTTCGGCGTGTGGCAAATCTACAACGCGCAGCCGACGGAAAGTTATTGGTCGAAACAAATCACCGGCTTATTTATCGCCCTCGTCGCTTTAGTCGTGATTGCCGCGACGGATTATCGCCGGGTAATTGATTACGCGCCGATTTTTTACGGTTTGGGTTTGGTTCTGCTCGCGCTCGTTTTAGTTCCCGGACTCGGCGTCAAGGTCAACGGACAGCAAGCATGGCTGAAACTTCCCGTCATCGGACAATTTCAGCCGTCGGAGTTTGTCAAGGTTCCGACGATTTTGATGTTGGCGAAGTATTTCGGCGCGAGGAAATTAGGCAGCTTGCAGTTTAAGGAAATTCTCGTCGGCGTGTTGATTTTAGCCGCGCCCGTCGGCTTGATTATGTTGGAGCCGGACGCGGGACAAGCGATGACGTATTTCCCAATTCTCGCCACGATTCTTTTTCTTTCGGCGATTAAAATTCGCTACGTCGTTCTAATGCTCGCGGCGGGTTTGATTTTAATGCCGCTCGCCTACTACGCCGGCGTGCAGACGGGAAAAATTAAAAACTATCAGCAGGAACGCATCAACGTTATTCTCGACCCGGAAAACGCCGACCCGCGCGGTTACGGTTATCACACCGTGCAGTCAATGATCACCGTCGGCAAAGGCGGCTTGTCGGGCATCAAAGGCGACTTAGAAACGTCACAGGCGAAACTCAAATTTCTGCCCGAACCGCAAACCGATTTTATTTTCGCGGTGACGGCGGAAAACACCGGCTTCATTGGCTGCATCTCACTGCTGTTGGCTTATGCGATGCTTTTATCACGCTTGATTGCCGGAGCGAGACAAGCGCCCGACCGCGCCGGAATGCTCGTCATTATGGCGATTGTCGGGTCTTTGACGTTTCAGATTTTTATCAACGTCGGGATGGCTTTAGGGTTTTTGCCGGTCATCGGCGTTCCTTTGCCGCTGATGAGCGCGGGACTTTCGGCGGTTTTATCAACTTTTATCGCCATCGGATTTGTCATCAGCGTGAAGATGAGAAGGTTTGTTAATTGATTTTGTTAACGGTTAATGGTAAATCGTTGATCGTATCGCGTCATCGTTGAAGATTTCAATTAACCATTGACGATTAAAGATTATGAAAAGAATTAAAACAACCGAAGTCGAGTCAATTGCCTCGAAAAAACGAGGGTTTTGGAGCATCATTTGGTTTCCGGTTGCGCTCCTTTTGGCGCTTTCGGCGGGCGGGTTGACCGGCATATTAGCTTCTTATTATTTAAATAATTCGAGTTACACGACGGAAGTTTCTGCGCTCGCTACATATCGCCCGCCGCAGGTGACGACGATTTACGCCGACGACGGCGAAACGATTTTAGCTGAATTCGCCATCGAGAAACGCATCCCGATAAAGGAACAGGACATTCCGAAAAACGTCGAAAACGCTCTGATCGCCGTCGAGGATTATCGTTTTTACAATCACATCGGCATTGACCCGTATCGCATCGCGGGCGTCGTTTACAAAAACATCACGACCGGCTCGGTCGAAGGCGGCTCGACGATTACGCAGCAGCTCGCCAAAAATCTTTTTCTCTACAAAGACCAAACTTACTCGCGCAAGGTCAACGAGTGGATGGTCGCTCTGCAAATCGAGCGGCTTTACACCAAACGGCAGATTCTCGAAATGTATATGAACTACGTTTTCTTAGGCGCGGGTTCATATGGTTTTGAAGCCGGTTCGAGAACTTACTTCGGAAAATCGCTGAAGGATTTGAATCTCGAAGAAGCCGCCTTACTCGCCGCGATTCCCAAATCGCCCGAATACTCGCCGACGCGCAATCCGAAAAAAGCCAAAGACCGCCGTGACATCGTGCTTGACCAGATGGCGAAATACGGTTACATCACCGCAGCCGCAGCCGCAGCCGCCAAAGCCAAGGAAATAAAACTGGCTGACACGGCTTATTACCAATCGCTGCCGAAATCTACGGCGTGGGATTATCCGGTCGAGGAAGTCCGCAAATACCTGGAAGAAACATACACGACGCGCGTCGCGCAGGGTGGGCTGAAAGTTTACACGACCATTAACGTCGAAGCGCAAAAGCTGGCGACGAAAGCCATCCGCGAAGGTCTTAGAAAATACGACCGAGGTCGCGGCTGGCGTTCCGAGTATCAAAATATCCTGCTCGACGAAAACAATCAGCCGGTTACCGACGAGAAAACCGTTCAAAGCAAGCTGAACACTTTCAAACACGCCGATTGGTATGGCGACGAATACGAAAAAGGCGAGTTTATCAAGGGTTTGGTAACGAACGTCAATCCGGCGAGAGATGAAGCGACGGTTCGTTTCGGCAGATATACAGCGATTATTACCGCTAAAGAAATGGGCAGAAGCGGCAAAAAGCCGAAAGACGAGTTGAAAGTCGGTTTTCTGCCCGAATTTGAAATTAAGGAAGTTGACGAAGAAAATCAAACTTTGCAAGCGACGCTTTCGCAGGTGCCGGAGGTGCAAGCTTCAATTGTTTCGCTGAACGCCAAAAACGGCGAAATTATAGCGATGGTCGGCGGTTACGATTATTCGATGAGCAAATTTAATAACGCGACGCAAGGGTTGCGACAGACCGGCTCGGCTTATAAACCTTTTATTTATACGGCGGCGGTCGAATGGGGAATGACGCCCGAGACGATGGTTTCCGGCGCGCCGATCAAACGCGGCGGCTGGATGCCGCACAACTACGACGGTTCTTTGAGCCACGGCAACGTGCCGATGAAAACGGCGCTCGCTAAATCGCTTAATCTCGGAGCGGTTCATCTGCTCGATCAGGTCGGCGTTCAAACCGGCGCACAGATGGTTCGCCGATTCGGTATTACCAACCCGATGGCGCCGAGTTTGCCATCGGCTCTCGGCGCGAGCGAAGTATCCTTGCAGGAAATGGTTTCGGCTTATTCGGCTTTTCCGAATAAAGGCGTGCGCGTCGAGCCGCATCTGATTCGCAAAGTTTACAGCCGCGACGGAAGTCTTTTGGAAGAATTCAAAGGCACGACCTCGCGCGTCACCAGCGAATACGTCGCCGGAACGATGGTCGAGATGATGCAAGCCGTCACGAGCGCGGGCGGAACTGCGCCGGGCGCAAACGCTATCGGGCATCCGGTGGCGGGCAAAACCGGCACGGTTAACGACCAGACGGACGTTTGGTTTATCGGTTACACGCCGACTTACGTGACCGGCGTGTGGATGGGAAATCCGACGAAAAAAGAATCGCTCGGCAAAAATATGACCGGCGGAATAGGCGCGTTGCCGTATTTCAATACGTTTATGATTCCGTTTATGAAGGATAAGGAAAAGGAGAAATTCTACGAGACGCCGCCGATTCCTTCGGATATTAAGTCTCTTGTCGCGCAGCGCCAGCGCGAGGAGCAGGAGAAACTCGAAAAAGCCGACGAAGCCGGTCGCACGCTCGGCGTAAGTTTCAGCACCGGCACGAGAACGCGCAGCAGACGAAGCGAAAGTTTGTTGACTGGCGGCGAAAGCCCATCAACTTTGACCGCGCCGACCGATTCGCCCGACACGAGCAAGCCGGTCGAACTGGTCAAACCCGTTGTCGAAGATAAACCGCCGCAACCAGTCACGGTCAGCACGCCGCGCCGCGCCGAACCGCCGCCGGAAAAACCACAGGTCGAAGGGGTGAAACGGAAAGGCAAAAAAGGCGACGGAGAGAATTAAAGGGCAAAAGTGGAAAGGTGAAAAAGGGAAAAAGTTTACGGCAGAGATAGCCGTAAACTTTTTCCCTTTTTCACCTTTCCCTTTTCTACCTTTTAAATCTTAGCTGAAAAACTTACCGAGATAATACGGCAGCATCTTGCGCCACCAATCCCAATCGTGTTTTACGTCGTGTCCCCAAATCTCGCACAGATGCGGAATCCCTTTTTGCTTCAGAACGCCGCAGAATTGCCTGGTTCTCTCCGGCGCTTCAAACGCGCCCTGACCTGTGACGATGACGATTGAATCAGCCTTTTGCAGCTTCGGCAGATGATAGTCGTCGTTTAAGTTTTCGAAAAA